>JBGTEU010000095.1:0-6161 GCA_041747595.1 Bythopirellula sp. | reverse complement strand
AAGTTTACCTGGCAAAAGGGGCTAAAGCAACTCGGGGGGCAGTTCCAGCCGCCTGCGGCTGGTAAAGGGGGACGGCAAATCTGCTGGCGGGGTTCGGACCTCGAAATTCCGAGAACCGGTATAATCGTTTTCCCAGGGCGTCAGCGATTTCCAGCAAGACGCCATTCGCCCGAGCGAATAGGCCGAAAGAGGGCCGAGAATCGGCACGAAGCCGAGGATCTCACAATGGCTGAGCTAAGTTTGTTCAACCAAAACTTAACTGGGGGGATGGAATAATGTCCGGACTGTTTCTGATCGTCGGCGTTGTGTTGGCCGGGATGATTGTGGGGAGCACGCTCAAGCTGCAGTCGCAACAATTGCGGATCGCGGGTTTGGTTGTGGCTCTTCTGGTGCTCGTGTCGTTCTTCACCTTGGCATCGTTCCGCTTTGTGGGCGAAGACCAGATTGGCATCGTCACCAAGAACATCGGTTTCACGTCTCTGCCCCCCGGAAAAATTATCGCCACTGGCGGTGAAAAGGGACCCCAGGCCAAGATCCTCCCCCCCGGCTGGCACCCTTGGTATTGGCCTTTCATCTATGACATCGAGTTCAGCGATGTCATTGAGATTGAACTCGGTACCGTTGGCATGTTAACGGCGGCCGACGGCAAACCTTTGCCTCGAAATGCGACCTACGCTCCGCCATGGCCAGAAGGTCAAGAAACCGAAATGGCTCAAAATGCCGAATACTTCCTGGGGCAAGGGGAAGGATATCGCGGTCCGCAAACATCGGTGCTTGCTCCGGGCAAGTACCGTATCAATCCCAAGCTTTTCAAATTGAAAGTTACCCCCATCCTCACGATCGAAAAGGCCCAAGTGGGAGTGGTCAAATCCAATGTGGGAACAGATTCTGCCGTCCCCACTGAAGGCGAAATTGGCGAACGCCATTTGGTTGACCAAGGCCAACGCGGTATCTGGCGCACCCCACTGGTGCCTGATCAGTACTACGCTTATAGCCATACGGAAGCCTATCAGGTAACGACAATTTCCACGAGAAAGCACATCGTGCTTTACACTTCTCAACAAGGTCCTCGTAGTGACACGGCCGAAGAACGCGAAATTATGGTCCGAACCTCGGACGGTTTTACGTTCCCCGTTGACGTACGGGTAGAATTCGAGATTCAACCGCAAGATGCCCCATTGTTGGTGGCCACGGTTGGTGACGACCAAGAGGGCCTGCGTACGGTCATGGATTCCGCGGTGCGGGCAATCTTTCGTAATAATGCCGAAGGGGTGAAGGCCCTCGACTATGTTAAGCAGCGTTCTCACCAGGAAAGCCAATCCGAGTCGATGTTGAAAGAAGAGTTGAAGGGAATAGGCGTGACGATTACGGGGGTGCGCATCGGTGACGTTGGCAATGAAGAGACCTTGGGCACATTGCTGAAAACGCAAACCGACCGCGAAATCGCGTTGCAAGAACAAGAAACTTTTCGAGAACAACAGCGCGCCGCGGAGCAGAAAAAACAGCTCACCAAGACCGAGCAGGAAGCCGAGGAAGAAAAACGGCTGGCGACGGCGGCCTACGGCGTGAAAATCGCCGAGAACGACAAACTCAAGCAAATCATCGCCGCCCAGGCGGAAGCCGAATCGGTCGGAATCAAAGCCGAAGCTCAAGCGAATGCTTACAAGCAGATCGCCGAGCAGATCGGCAGCAACAACGCGGCGCTGGTGGAACTGTTGAAAATTGTGGGCGAACGAGGGATCGAAATCACGCCGCGAGTGATGGTTACCGGCGGCGGGGCTTCCGGCGATGGCCAAACCACCGCACTGATTGGCACGATGCTCGATTCGATGGTTCAGGACGCGCCGCAGCAGCGAGTGACGCCACGACCTGCGCAACGGTAGCGAATTCCCCTGACTAGCCTCAATCGCTAGTTTGAGTCATCAGCAATTTCGACGACAAGAAAGCAGGCGAGGGGATTTCCCTTCGCCTGCTTGATTTCGTGCGGAACCGATTCGTCGATTAGAGTTTTCTGCGGACGGCGAGACCGCATAGCGACAGGGTGAGCAGTGCGAGACTGCTTGGCTCGGGAATGACATCAAACGGATTGAGTCCCGGTAGTACAGTAATCCAACCGCTGTCTTCACCGTTAATGCTTTGCACGTGTGCGCCAGTGAGGAAAGGTCCGCCCACGCCACCATTGCCGGGTTGGCTGAGGAAATTGAAGTCGGCCACGACCAGCCCCGCTGCGCCGCCCGAACCGGTGATCGTGTACTCAGCCGATTCGCCGGCTCCAAAGCGTTGCGTGCCTCCACCCATGCCACTCAATGAGAAGCTGAACTCGATGTCGTAGCTGGCATCGGGTCCGGCCGAAAAAGCATTGACCGTCTTGCTGACCGTGGGATCGGCGAAGGAGCCAACTTTTGTCGGAGCGCTGAAGGCGATGTCGGCAGGCGACAGATTGGGATTGAGGTTGAAATTCCATACACTCACAAACTCGTTCCCAGTGAGATTGGAAGCGATGAGTTTCAACTTGACAGTTCCTGGCGTGTTTTCGTCATCGAAGATGGCGGTCAGCCAGGGAGCAGAGCCAGCCGGTGGACTGCTTCCGCTGTATTCAATGGAGAGTGGGAAGGTCATGACTGTCGCCGAAACTGGGGACGCAAGTCCCAAGAAAAGAATTGTGGATGCGACGATGGCGCAACGGCGCAATTGTGCGAGTAATGTGGTCTGGTTCATTAGCGTGCCCTCTGTTATGCAGAACTTCAAGATGCAATAGATAACCGATGCGCCCAAACGTGAGCGCGGGGGGGACAAGAGCTGGCGATACAAATCCCCGAACCATGCGGAGGAAAGCAAAACTTGCTTCAGGTCGCAGAATAACAGGCCATTTGGAATTCTGCAAGCATTTTCTTGCGAGCTAACCAAATTTTTTGGTCAAAACCCCCTAATAGGGGGTAGAGCAAATCCGTATGCATATTGCGAGCAGGTTACATGCTTTTGGCCTGAAGTGTTTTAAGCACCAAGAGTTAGCGCTAGGCACCTTCCGCTAGGCGCGAATCTCGTTGGTGGGTTTCGTCTTCCAGGGAAGGCTCATCGTCCCAGAGGTCCTCCACGAAATCCTCTTCCTCCTCGGCGTCGATATCGTCAGAATCGTCAGCCGATTCTTCCTCTTCGTAATCAAATTCTTCTTCGTCGGAATCGGGTTCCTCTTCGTCGTATTCCTCTTCCGATTCGTCGAGGGGGTCTTCTTCCTCGCCTTCTACGACGGATTCCTCTTCTTCGTCCTCGTATTCATATTCTTCGCCGTCGTCTTCGACTTCGCATTCGAGATCTGAAGGATCTTCTGCAGCCGATTCTTCTTCGATGTCGCTGGGCTCATCCAAACCGGGGAGTACCTTGTTCACGCGGCGGGGTTTCGCAGGAACGGTGGCTGCGGTGAGTGGGCCTTCAGTTTCTACTTCAGCGACTCCGCCGGTTTGCATTGCCTCCCAATCCTCGATCGAGATCGCCACCTCGCGGGCCTGCGAGCCGTTGTATTCGCCGACGATGCCATCCTCGGCCATGAAGTCGATCAGTCGGGCCGCTCGGCCGTAGCCGATTCCCAAGCAGCGCTGCAATAACGACACGCTGCCACGGCGTTCGCGGACCACAATGTCGACCGCTGCTTCGTAAAGCTCATCCCGGTTCTTGAGTTGACCAGGAACGGCGTCGCCTTCTTCTTCATCCTTTGTCTTGAGTTCGATCAATTCCTTGGCGAATTGCGGGGCATCGGTTCCCACGAAATCGACCACCCGCGTGATTTCGTCGTCGGAAAGATAAGTCCCCTGGCCGCGGAGCAACTGGCTCGTGCCCGGCGAAAGGAAGAGCATGTCGCCGTTGCCGAGCAGTTTGTCCGCTCCCATTTCGTCAAGCACGACGCGGCTGTCGGTGCGGCTGGCGACTTGGAAGGCGATCCGGGCGGGCAAGTTCGATTTGATCAAACCGGTGATCACGTCGACGGTCGGTTTTTGCGTGGCGAGAATCAGATGAATTCCGACGGCACGGCTTTTTTGAGCCAAGCGGATAATGTGTTGCTCGACGTCCTTGCCGGCGGTCATCATCAGGTCGGCCATTTCGTCGGCGACGATTACGATAAACGGCAACTGCTTGGGAATCGTTTCCCACTCGGCTTCGCTCACGGGGTCGATCCGCTCGCGGAGCTCTTCGTCGCTCAGTTGATTAAACACGGTGATGTGCCGCACGCCGGCGCGGGCCAGCAGTTGGTAACGCTCTTCCATTTTGTCGACGGCCCAGGCGAGAATTGCCTCGGCCTTCTTCATGTCGGTGACGACTGGGTGCATCAAGTGCGGCAGCTTGCGGTAGCCGCTGAGTTCCACCATCTTGGGGTCGATCATCAACATGCGAACTTCGTCCGGACCACGGCTCATCAACATCGACAATATAATCGAGTTGAGACACACGCTTTTGCCCGTACCGGTGCGGCCCGCGATCAACAGATGCGGCAGCGTCGTGAGGTCGACCACCAGTGGATTCCCCGACACGTCTTTGCCCAGATAAATGGGAATCTTCATCCGCCGGGCATGTCCGTTGGATTCTTCGATCACTTCGCGCAAGCGGACGAGTTGTCGGTGCTCGTTGGGGACTTCGATCCCGACGGTATTCTTGCCGGGAATCGGAGCGACGATCCGCACGCTGGGGACGCGGAGCGCAATCGCCAAGTCGTCGGCGAGGTTCGTGATTTTTGCGAGCCGCAACCCAGCTTCGAGTTGCACTTCGTATTGCGCGATCACCGGGCCGGTTTCGATCTCGACGACTTTCACGTTGAAGCCAAAATTTTTGAAAGTCTTTTCAAGAATCCGAGCCTTGCGGCGGACTTCCTTCTCGTGTTCGTCGTAGCTGATATTTTCCGGTTCCAAGAGCAAATCGAGCGGCGGTAGCTCGTAATCGAAATCTGTCTCCGGCAGCCGCTGTTCGGCGGCTTCGAGTTGACTGATAACTTCCTCGCGTTCGCTCTTCTTGAGTAGCTTTTTCCCTTTACCCAGGCCAAGCGCCGAAGTGAGTTTGTCTTTTAGCGGCTTTCCCTCGGCTTCTTCTTCCGCTTCTTCAGTCTCGTTTTCCTCAGTGATCTCTTGTTGAATGGCGGCTTCCTGCTTGGTGGCTGGGGTGCGGATGGTCAGCTCGGCGGCATTTTCCTCAGCAACGTCCAATTCTTCATCGCCGGCTTCTTCTTCCTCTTCGTCGACGTATTCCCATTCCTCTTCGTCGCCTCCTTCCTCATCTTCGTATTCGTACTCCTCCTCGCCGTCATCAATTCCGTCTTCGACGTCAGTGGCTGGGCGCTGCTTGCCGGCCGACTTAGGCGACTGATTCTTGGACGACTGATTCTTGAGCGTTTGGCCGACGTGGCTCAGCGTGGCGATTCCTCGCCCAGAGGCAGCGGTGGTCACGGCGGCCATCCGAAAGAGGAAATAGTCAGTACACAGCAACCAGCCGGCCAGCAGCACGCTCAGTGACAAAATGTACGCCCCCGCGGTGGCGAAGTGCGATTCCAACAGCGCACGCCCCATCGCCCCCAAAAATCCGCCGGGGCCGATTTCCGGGCCTGGGGTGGAGTTGGGCATCAACATGTTGGCGAGCGTGCTCAAGGCAACGAGCGACAACGCCCAGCCCACGGCCCGCACGATCGGTTGGTCAATTCCTCGCCGCAGGAGGAGCACCACCGACAGCGCGGCCAACGAACCAACGAAGTAGTAGGCCCCCACGCCGATGCTTTCTAGCATATAGTGCGAAGCATTCGCCCCGATGGGTCCCACGGCGTTCTGGTATTCCGCACGCGGAGGCTGCACCAAAGTGCTCGGCGGATCAGCGGCGTCGTAGGTGGCAAGCGACGCACCCAAGAGCGTGGTCACCGCCAAAAGTGCGAGCGTAAAGAGGTCGATGCGTAAGCTGCGATTTTCGAACATTCGAGGTTTAACGATCTCTTGTGCTGTCCGCCCTGCCGTCATGGCAGTCGCGGACTGATCGCGGGGCCCGTCCGTGCCCGAATTTTCTTCCCTAGTTGTCCATCCTGTGGTGAGTCCACACGCGCACCCCGTGCGCAAGTGTTTCGCTGTACTCTTTTTCGACTCGGCACGGGTCCGCGGTTCAGCTTGCTTGCCAGTCTCGCCACGGCTTTCCCC
>JBGTEU010000094.1:0-6507 GCA_041747595.1 Bythopirellula sp. | reverse complement strand
TCGATCCAAGTTCTCCGTGCTATAATTAACACATGGTTGCCAAAGTCACACTCGATGAACAACTCCTCAATCAACTCCAGGAATCTGGTGAAGTGCGTGTAGAAGATACTCGCGGCGTTCCTCTCGTGTTGATGACTGTTGGCGCTCGCCGGCAATTGGAAGAGCTCGTTTACGATGCGAGCGACTGGACTTCCGAGGAAATTCTGGCGATGGCGGCCAAAACCCTTGAAGATCCGCAGGGGTGGGGTGCTCCAGAAATGGACGATTACGACAAGGTTTATGGAGACCTCTTCCAGAGCGATGAGCAAAATTCTTAGGGGCATGATTGCCGTCGGTCGCGTGCCGCAAGGCGACGTTTTCAAGGTCCGACCCGTTGTCGTTGTTCAAAACGACCGCAGGCCAGCACTTCCGCCACGGCGGCGTAGCTTTTGTCGGGGATTGGGTGGTTCACCTCGACTTCCTCGTAGAGCTGCGAGTAGGACCGCTACGCAGAGGCCTCTACGTAGTCGACAATACTTGATGGCTCAGGAATAGGCAGTCCATCTTCTCGCAACCCTTGGAGATGAACTTCGATGGCATCGCTCAAGCGTTGCTCGGTCTCCTTCACGGTGGCACCGGTAGCCACGCATCCCGGTAAATCGGGAACGTAAGCGGCATAATTGGAGTTGGCTTTCTCAACCACAATGGCATAACGCTTCATAATATTCTCACTGCTTTAAACCGGCCTGTTTGAGAATGCTGTTGAGTGTTCCAGGAGGGAGATCGTCGCTTTCTTTTCCCGAGACCGTAACTCGCCCCGGTTTCGTAGGGTGCTTGAATTGTCGATGCCCGCCCTTGGCCGGAACCCGATACCATTCGTCATCCCGCAAGAGCCGTAAAACTTCTCGCACCTTCATATCAACATCATAGCATACATCAATAAATAGTCTCTACGCCGCCCCCGGCAGCTTCGGCAATTTCTTGCCCTGCAATTGGTACACATACGCCAAGACTTCCGCCACGGCAGCGTAGCTTTTGTCGGGGATCGGGTGGTTCACCTCGACTTCTTTATAGAGCAATTGGGCGAGCGGCTTGCGTTCCACGACGGGAATGTTGTTTTCTAATGCGAGCAGGCGAATACGCTGGGCGATCACGCCGGCACCTTTGGCGATCACAATGGGGGCGAACATTTCGTCGGGTTTGTATTGGATCGCGATGGCGAGTTCCGTCGGATTGGTGACGACCACGTCCGCCTTGGGGACCTTGGTGCCGATGTTGTTGAGAGCCATCTGCCGCTGGATGGCCCGGCGGCGGGCGATGATCTGTGGATCGCCCTGCAAGTTTTTCATTTCATCGAGCACCTCGCGGTGGGTCATCTTCAGGTCTTGCTCGTGCTTCCACTTCTGAAAGGCGTAGTCAAAGATCGCGAGTACGAACAGCGCCACTCCAACCCACAGCGCCGTCGAAAGCAGGATATCGATGAGAAACACGGCCAGCTCGCCGATGGCGAAGTCGTTGGAGTAGAGCACTTGTGCGTAACGGTGATAGACCACCACGGCGGCCACGATCGAAACGATGCTGACTTTGAACATGCCGAAGCCGAGTTTCACGGCCCCGGCGAGCGAAAGAATTCGTTTAAGCCCGCTGAGCGGGCTGAGGCGACTGAGATCGGGTGCCAGCCGGTCGGGCACGAACAGCAGCCCCGTTTGAAACACGCTGGTCAGTACCGCCGCAAGGGCCAGCAGTCCGAGCATCGGCATGAGGACGCCCCCCCAGGCGCTCACGATCTGTTGCGATTGAGCGATCGCGTCTGTGGTCTCTATGGTGAGCGTTACGTCGCCAAGTTGGTGCCGCATAAACTTTCCGGCAATCTCGGCCAGGTCAGGACCCCAGGAACGAAGTAGAAATACGCCGACGATCAACAACGCCGCGGAACCGAGATCCTGGCTGTGGACCACTTGACCCTGATTGCGCGCTTCATCACGGCGATGCGGAGTGGCGTCTTGTGTTTTTTCGCCCGCTTGCTCGGCCATGGCTGCAAACTATCGGTTAGGTGGCGGTGGGCAGGGGAAGGATCGCGCTCCGCAGGACTTCAATGGCCGTCGCGGTATGTTGGGGGAAAGCCCAAGCGACTACCCCGATCGAAGTGAACATGCATCCCAAGGACACCAGCGAATTGACGCTGAACCCCACGGCGAGGATGTTGATCTGAGGCAGCGTGCGGCCGATAAGTCCCAACACCAGCGTGGCCAGCAGCAAAGCAGTCATCGCGGGGGCCGCCGCCCGGATTCCCAGGATGAAACTTTGCGAGAGCAAATTGGTAAGGGCCTCGACATAAGTGGCTCCCAGGCTCGCTTGGCCCGGGGGGAGATGTGCAAACGTGTCGAGCAGCGCATCCATGGTGAGTCGATGACCATCTAAGAGGACGAACATGGCAAGCGTAACAAAGTAAAAAAACTGGGAATAGACCGACACATTCTCTTCGAGATTCGGATCGAACACATCGGCCAGCGCGGTACCACCGAGTTGGCTAATCAGTTGCCCCGTGATTTGAATGCCGTTGAGGAGAATCGTGATCCCCACGCCGAACAACAGGCCGATCAACACTTCGCTTAACAGGTGTTTGCAGAACACCGGCAGATTTCCCATGTCGACCGTGGAATACTGGGCCAGGAGCGGCGTGACCAACAGCGAGATCATCAGCGCGATGAGTGCCCGGCCCTGAAGTGGAATCGATCGATTGCCAAAAATGGGGGTGGTCATGATCAGTGCCCCCACGCGGCCGAGCACCAGGGTGAAAGTGCCTAAATGCACGAGCAGCAAATTTTCTAACACCGTGGTCATGGCGAGCTGCACTTCTGCTCACCTAGAGCGTGTTGGGAATGTTGGCGATGAGTCGCTCGGAGTAACTCACGAGTTGCGAGAGTACCCAGGGAAGCGAAACAGCGAGCGCGATTACCATGGCTAGCAATTTGGGGACGAAGGCCACGGTTTGTTCTTGAATTTGCGTGAGCGCTTGCATCAGCCCGATAATCAAACCGACCATCATTCCCGAGACCAGGATCGGCGCGGCGACCAAGGTGGCGATAAAAAGTGCCTCGCGGCTCAGGTCGATGGCTTGTTGAGGATCCATGATTTCCTATCCCAGCACGTAAAAACTGTCGAGCAGCATTTCCACGACCAGCCGCCAACCATCGACCAACACGAACAACAGCAACTTGAACGGTAACGAAATAAGCACGGGGGGCAGCATCAGCATGCCCATTGAGATCGTCACGCAGGCCACGACAATATCGAGAATCACAAACGGCAAATAAACTTGGAAGCCGATAAGAAATGCGGTCTTGAGCTCGCTGAGCATGTAGGCTGGGAGCAACGCTTGCAACGGCACATTCTTCTCGCCACTGGTCGCTCCGTAATACACATAGTCGGGGAGTTCCCCCGTCTTGGGATCAATTTCGTCGGGCATGTAGCGCAAGAACAAATAAACGTCGTCGTCGTTCTCGGTACGGATGATTTGATCGGCCATGAATTTTCGCACGGGCTCCGTGCCCCGTTCCCACGCCTGCTCCATGCTGATCTCTTTGTTGGAATACGGCTCGATCGCATCGTTGTAGACCGCTGTCCACACGGGAGTCATCAACAGCATCGTCATGAAGAGCGCGATCGACGTGATGACTTGACTCGGCGGGAGTTGCTGCGTGCCGATGGCTTGCCGCAACAAGCCGAGCACGACCAGGATCCGCACGAAACTGGTGGTCATCAGCAACAGGGCAGGGGCGAGGCTCACCACGGTGAGCAACAGCATGATCTGAATCGACGAGGTGAGACCATCGGGACTGGTCCACTGTTGCGGCCCCCCCAAATTGTTCGGCAGCAACGCCGACGGACTCAGGGCAGTCTGTGAGAACGCGACATCGCCTGCCACAAGAAAAATGGTGACGACGAGCAGCGTTCGAATTGCCGTGTGAATGTGCATGTTGCGTTTACCCACGTGCCGAGCGGGAATAGGTGCTTGCCGCTTCATTACCGAGAAATCCGCGTGTCGGCTCCTTGGCCATTTGTTGCAGCATGCGTTGAAACTCCGCCGACGTGCTTTGCTTGCTCCCCTTCATGCAGAGGGCCAGCAACCGATCCACTTCCGCGGGCTCGGTGACTTCGGTGATCGTATCCGTGCGGTCGGGGGAAATGGAGACGAGCACCAACTTGTTGCCGACTTGCAGCAGGTGTGCGAACTGTTTCGGGGCGAGCGGAATGCGACCCAACATGGCCACGGCATCGCGCGGTAACGGCGTCGTGGGGCTGGGGCCACTACGGCGCATCAGCGACACGCACAACAGAAACAGCCCGACGACCAGCACCAAACCGGTGGCAGCCGTGCCGAGAGAATCCATCTTAGGAAGTTCAAAGGGAAGTTGACGCCGGGGGGAAGCGTCGGAGCGTTCGCCAATTGCCGGGTCTGATCGCACTTGCGGGGCCAAGCGGCGCGAATCTTTGACGGGTGGCACCGCGGAGTCTGCGCTCGTTTGAGTGGCGGGAACGACTGCGGAATCGCGATAAACAATCGGCTGGGGCAGGGGGGCGAGCGATGACTCACTTTCCACCCGATGCAGTTGCTGGGGCGCCGAAAGTGCTGTGTGGTTATTGTCAGCGGAAGGGGAGGCCGACTCGGCCTGGTTGCGGTCAAACGAGAAAAGCACCTGAGGCTGCGGGGCTTCTTGGGCGCAAACGTCCAACGCCCACAAACTGAGCAACACGCAGAGGCAACTCCAGCGCAAATTTAATCGCAGCGGAACCATCGGATAGCCGTCCTCGAGAGTCGCGCCGGTCGCGTGATCGGAGCGCAATCCGACCCACCGGCGCAGTGAAGCTTATAGAATTCGGCCCCTTGCGAGGCCAGATCAGTTACCGCTCGGCTCAGAACACCGCGACGCTAGCAGGGCGATTACGCCGTTTCGCCGACGATCAATTCAGCGACGCGAATGCAGAAGTTCTCGTTCAGCACCAGCACTTCGCCCCGGGCAATCAGCCGGCCGTTGACGAAGATATCGGCCGGGTCGCCCGCCAATTTGTCGAGCGGCACGACGGCCCCCTTGCGGAGTTGCAGCACGTCTTCCAGGTGCATGTGCGTGCGTCCCAGCTCCACGGTCATGTCGAGTTGCACGTCGCGCATCAGCTCAAGCGTGGCGGCTTCGGAATTGGCCGAGGAACCGCGGAATTTCTCGAACTCAAAGGTTCGCATTCCCACCGGTAGGGCCTGCATGGCTTCTTTGTCGACCGAATCGATTGAGGCCAAGGCTTCCTCGGCCTTGTTCAAGAGCAGCTCGATGTCATCCTGGGAGACGCCTTCGTAGCTAGCAGTGGGACGAGCGCTGGGCGTGGGTTTCGTGACAGCTACGGGGGCAGTCGCCCCGAGCAGCGCTTCGATTTCGGCCTGGTCCACCGCGCCGCTCTCTGCCGCGCTGGCCTGTTGGCCTTGCTGCAAGAGGCGTTCGATTTCATCTTGATTGACTTCTTGACCTTCGTCCGCCATGGGAATCCCTTCCAAATGCGGTTTGCTAGCACGCGCCCCCCTTTTGAAGGTGCGTGGGTGATAGGGCTAAATAAGTCGCCCTTAACGGTATCGGCAGATTTACCGCTCGATAAACGAAAACTTGCTGAAGATTGCCTCGTTCAACAGCGGCTTGCCGAGTGTGCGGTTGGTTTTCTCCAAAATTTGCCGTTTCAGCAAGCCCAAGTCGGGATCGCTCAGATCGGCAACGTCCGAGCCGCGAACCGTCACCAAGATTTGTTCTCGCAAGCGAACTTTGTTGGCTTCAAACAAATTGTTGAATTCGGTTTCTTCCTTTGCTAGCACCGTGCCGTACAACTCGAAGTCGATATTCAAGCTCGTGCCTGTGTTGGTGTTGAAAGTCACGACGTGATAGCTGCCGAGTTTGACTTCGCGCACGTCGTGCGAGATCTTGCTGATGGCTTCCTCTTCCGCGAGCGCATGCTCTGACTCATCCGCTTCATGAACTTTATCGGCTGAAGCCAACTTCTTGGCGATGCTCGCCGTTTCTGCTGCCGAGGGGAGAAGCATCGATACGCCCACCAGCTGTAAAAGCACCAAGACCGAGACTACCGCCAAAGCTTTCACCAGCGTCATGAATCCCGGTTTCTTGACGGCGGGGACCTCGGCTTCAGCGGTCGGAGGTGCGACGGTAGCGGCAGACATGGTCAATCCTTCAAGCGAAATCTGGTGAGACGTAGTACGTCCAATTTTAGGTCACAAATGCACCACGGCACCCAACTTTTGCCGGTTAGAACCGTTAGAAACCGACTATCCCGTCCTCCTGGAAGCGAATTTCCACCCGCGAATTTGTCCGCAGCCGCTCGGGATTGGCGCCGTTGTATAACGGTTCGCTCGCGCCGGCATTGGCCAGGCGAATCCGACTCGGATCGACCCCCTGTTCGATCAGAAAGGCCATCGTGTTGCGGCACCGCCGGTCAGCCAAATCCCACAGATCGAGGATGCCACTTTTGGGG
>JBGTEU010000093.1:0-6999 GCA_041747595.1 Bythopirellula sp. | reverse complement strand
CACCCACGACTGTTTGCCGTGGAGCATTGAGCGCAGAGAGATACACGAGTCCCTGATTGCGATCAAAAAACAGTTGCAATTGCTCGCGGGGAACATTCGTACTGAGCAAAATTCCCAGATCGCTCGCGCATCGGCCAATCGCCTCGCACCGCGAGAACGTGGCGTGGGCGACGGTCTCGAAGCTCCAAGCCTGCGCGGCGAGCAAGGCAGGAAGCTCCCCATAACTGTGCCCCACCACCCGATCGGGGACGACGCCGAGGTCTCGCAAACAGGCAAGCAAAATACCGTCGGCGAGCAGCATCGCCGATTGAGTCCGCCAAACATCGGTGCCCAATAGCTCGGTTTCTTCCCAGGCAATTTTCGCAAACGTGGGATAGCCGAGCCGCCCTTGAATTGCATTTAAGCGTGCCAATTCTTGAGCCGCGGGAGGATGGTGTTCGCAAAGCTCGCGCAACATCCCCGCGCTTTGCGAGCCTTGGCCGGGGAAACAAAAGGCCACAAGCGGCCGTGCGTTGGTTGCTTCACGGCAGAAAATCCCGCGCTCGCGCAGAGCGACATGTGTATTGAGTTGCGGCAATTTCGCGGCAGCGTATTGGCACTGTTGGCGCAGGTGCTCAGCATCCTTGGCGACGATTGCCAACCGCCAACCGGCAGATTTCATAAATTCAGCGGCATCATTTTTCGCAAAAAGTTCCGTCGCTGATTGGTCATCGAGATCAAGTTGGTTGGTTAACTCGGCGAGCGTGGGCGCGCTCCAGTAAAACTCGTTCCACTTCGATTGCGCGGGCGGCAAGACCGATGCCGCCGCGGCGGGATGCGGATTTTCTATGTCGATGCGATACGCCAAGTCCGACAATCGTGCCGGGAAGATTGCCGCACGGCTGCCTGGTTGCTGTTCGGTGAGGATCGCTGATTTCACGAGCGACGCCATCCCTGCGCCACCCATGAGATGCCCAAACTGCTCAGCCGCCGAAACGTGCGATGTTTCTCCACGGAAAACTTGCTCGCTTGCTTTCTGAGGATCGTCGCTTCTGGCGTATTGAATGCCTTTGATGACGGCAATAATTTTGTTGCCGTCACGCTGGGCATCGGCAAGTCTCTTGAGCAGTACAACCGCGGCCCCTTCGCCCGGCACGATGCTCCCCGGAGCGAGTGAGCCGTCCGGCAACTCGGGCGTGATTTCGCCCCGAAGCGACAGCTCCTCGTAATCGGGGAGACCCAGGGCGCGCTGCCCCCCCGCGCAAATCATCAGATCGGCCTGTCCCGCCTGCAACGCTTGGATGCAAATCTCGAGCGCCGCTTCGGAAGAAACATCGCCCGCATCAACCGCCGCGGCTCCCCCCATCAAGTCGAACGTCTTGGTAATCCGCGAAGCAAGCGTGCTGGTGGTGAAGCTGCCCGTCTCGTCGTTGAGCGCGGGCATCCGCTCGAGCAACAAGTCGCTGAATCGCTCGGCGTAATTGTCAATGTCGCCGGAAGGCACCCCGCGTTTTTCAAGAACCTCGCGCAAGGTTTCGCGGAATTCGGCGAGCCGTAATCCGAGTTGTAATTGTGTGGGAAACTCTCCCGTGAAGCGCGTGCCCACGATGCAACCGGTCCGCTCGCGATTCCAATTCTTGTCATCGAGCTCGGCATGTTTGAGCGCTTGATCGACCGCATCCAAAAGCATGAACTGCAACGGATCGGCGTTGGCCACTTGCTTGGGGGGCACTTTGTGGCGACGCCAATCGTATTCGTAGCCCTCAATAAATCCCCCCCAGCGCGTCACACTTTTGTGCGCCTGGGGCTCGGCGGCATAAAACGAGACCGCTTCATTCCAACGGTCGGGGGAAACTTTGCTGCGACAATCGGTGCCTGCAATGACGACCTCGTGTAATTCCGCGATGGTGCGTACCCCCGGCAAGATTGCCGACACGCCGATGATGGCAATGTCGTCGTGTTTCTTCGTGGGCAGATTTGGCACAAGCACGGAAGTGGCCGTGGATTCTTGAAATTCATCAATCACCACGTGGGCATTGAGGCCGCCGATGCCGAAGGAATTCACGGCCGCCCGGCGGGGACCGCCGTCGAGCGGGATAGCGAAGGGAATCGCTTGGGTCGGTACAAAGAGGGGGCTTTTTTCCCAATCCACCTTGGGATTCAAATTGCGGACCCCAATGCTGGGTGGAATCTCATTGTGTTGAATGGCGAGCACCGCCTTCAACAAGCCGGCTGCACCGGCGGACTCGAGGGCATGGCCAATGTTGCCTTTCACGCTACCGATGGGAATCCGCGTGCCGCGCGGCAGGGCGGGAGACAGAGCTTCGATCAACGCGGCAAGTTCCGTGGCATCGCCCAATTGGGTGGAAGTCGCATGAGCTTCGATCATGCCCAAGCGGCTCATGTCGACCGAATTTCCGTAAGCTCGCCGCACGGCCTCTATCTGACCTTCCTTGCGGGGTGCCCACAAACTTTTGCCGTGGCCATCGGACGAAATCCCAATGCCGCGAATTACCGCCATGATGCGATCGCGGTCGACGAGGGCTCGGTCCAGCGTCTTGAGCACGAAGACAACAAAACCTTCCGCGGCTACAAGTCCATCGGCATCGGCATCGAAAGGGCGCGAACCCGTGGCGCTGGCCGACTGGGCCTTGGAGAACAGCACGAGGCTGTCGACCTTGCAGTGAGAGGCACCGCCGACCACGGCCATGTCGATGTGCCCCAGTTGCAGTGCTCGCGCCCCCATGCCGAGGGCCATCAAAGATGAGGCACACGCGGCGTTGACCGAGACGTAGGGACCTTCGAGTCCGAATGCACGGGAAATCATCCGCGCGGCTTCGTGTGCCGCCAAGTTGGGTTCGCCGGTGGTCGTGCGGCATGGGTTGGCAGCGCGAACTTTTCGCACGACTTCGCCGATCACAGCATCGGCGGCGCTCCCTAAACCGGCGCTAAAACCCTCGACCTCGCGCAACCATTGGGCGGTCGTTTCGACCATGGTCGCGTAACGGAGTTGGCCTGAAATTCCCGAACCCCGCGAGTGGCCGATGTAAACTCCTGCTCGCCGCGTTGCTAGAGCGTAAGGGTCTTGTCCACCGCTGAGAAATGCCTTGGCCGCCACTTCGCAGAGGGCCACGTGCGATTCGTCGGCGGCTTCAATAATTTCCCGGGAAAGCCGACAAATGGCGGGGTCAATCGGTCGAGGTTCGACGATTCCCGCGATGGAAGTGTAAGTCTTGCCCACCACCGATTTGCGGGGATCGAAATAGAGCCGGCGATCGAGTCGCTCCGGCGGGAGTTCTTGAATCGCCGAACCCCCCGACCGCAACAGCGACCAAAATTGCTCCACGCCGTCGGCGCGGGGAAGTCGGCATGCCATGCCTACGATTGCCAGCGGAGTATCTGTCATGGGCACCATCGGCAGGCAATCACTCAGACAAGTGGTGTTTATTGAGCGCAGGTTTGCTTCGCGAGAAAATCGAGCACGTGGCGGAGCGTGGGGAAATCGTCGAGCGAGAGCCGTTCGTCCGGCATGACGTCGAAGTATTCGCGAAGCTCGCCGAAGAGCTGCGCCTTCTTGATGCTGTCGATGCCCAAGTCGGCTTCCAGATCGCAGTCGAGTTCCACGATCTCGGGCGGGTAACCCGTTTGCTCGACGACGAAATTCACCAGGAACGCTTCGAGTTCCATCACCGACGGACCCGCCGGTGCCGAATGGTTGCCGTTAAGTGACGGCGCTGGCATCGATGGGTATTCACGGGGAGGACTCGCCGACAACTCTTGGATAGCAGGTCGCGCGGCATGTTGCGTGGAGGTAACGGGTTGCTGTTTCACTAAAAAATCGAGCACGTGGCGGAGCGTGGGGAAATCGTCGAGCGACAATCGCTCGTCGGGCATGACGTCGAAATATTCGCGAAGCTCGCCGAAGAGCTGCGCCTTCTTGATGCTGTCGATGCCCAAGTCGGCTTCCAGATCGCAGTCGAGTTCCACGATCTCAGGCGGATAACCCGTTTGCTCGACGACGAAATTCACCAGGAACGCTTCAAGTTCCATGGCCGACGGACCAGGGGGTTGCGCGTGGCTGCCGTTGAGGACAGGGGCCGCCATGGAAACTGGCTGGGGAGCGGCGTGGCCGTTGCCATTCAGTCCGGCTGGCATCACGGAGGCGGGAACAGGTACGCTCACCTCGGCGGTAATTTGCGCCGCGTGATTTTCAGCTTTGGCACGCTGCTTGGTCCTGCGCCGCTGAGTGGCATCGTAATGCACAAAGCGATTTTCGTTGGGATCGATCACGACTCTTTTCCCCCGTTCGAGAATGACATGGTAATGCACGTCGTGGGCACCACCCGCGTGAATACCGGCAAAACAGCGGCCTGCTGGATTGGTTGGGCGAATAGCAATGGGCTTGTCCGCCGCGGCAAGTATTTGAGATTGTTCGGCAAGCGCTCCGCGCGGTTGTTGGAATCCAAGACTTGGCAAAACCACCAAGTCGTCGAGTTCGATGCTGGCCTTGAGTACCGATACCAACCCCGCCGCGCCGGTGAGATGCCCGATTTGTGATGTGATGGAACTGATCGCCGTAGGCAGGCGCCGCGAGTCGTCGTGGAGCGCATCAGCCAAGCCGCGCAATATCGAATCATCAACTGCGTGGCGACCAGCGCCTGGTAATTCCACGAGATTCACGTCGCCCGGTTTCACGTCGTCTTGACTCAAAGCGCGGAGGACCGCTTTTCTGGCGGTCACTTCCAAAGGCTCGGCATGCTTTGTTGTCGCCGCGCCGATTCCGGCAATGATTCCGAGAATTGGGTCGTTGTCGCGCTGGGCATCCGATAATCGCTTGAGCAACAGCACCGCGGTCCCTTCCCCTGGCACGCACCCCGCGGCCTGGCGATCCAACAGCGAAACGGGCTTATCCGTCGAAAGCTGCCCCGAGAGTGACATTACTTCGTAGCGAATGGGGGACATATCTTGCTGACCCCCCACGCAGATCATCATGTCGGTATCGCCGCACAGGAGTTGATGGCAACAGCACTCGAGCGCCGCGAGCGACGAAGCCATGCCGGCTTCCAAAGCGGTCGCTCCCCCCATCAAATTGAACGTTTTCGTGATCCGCGAGGCCAAACTGCTGGACGAGAAGCTTCCCGTTTCATCGACGAGGGCCGGCATTCGCTCGAGAAACAGCTTCTGATATTGGTCGCAGAGCCGATCTAAGTTTTCCTCGGCAACGCCGTGACGGCGCAGAACCTTGCATACGTTCAGTTTAAATTCCGGCAGTCGCAGTCCCAACTGCAGTTGGCTGGAGAAGTCCCCGCCAAACATCGCTCCCACGATGACGCCGACTCGGGTGTGGTCGAAGTCGCGCACGTCGTAGGTGGCCTCGGCGATGGCCTGTTCGACGGCATCGAGGATCATAAATTGCAACGGGCTGGCCGTGGCAATTTGCTTGGGCGGGACTTTATGACGCCGCCAATCGTATTCAAAGTCTGTGATATACCCGCCGAGCGCGGAAGTTGTCGCGTAAGGCTGAACTTGATCGGTGAGATAAAGCTCCGAAGTCCAACGGTGGGCCGGCACGGTTTGCTTGGGATCGCGCATGGACCGAAGAAGTTCAGGAATATCGGCCAGCGTTCGCGCACCCGGCAAGACGGCACCGCGGCCGATGATGGCGATTTGCTCGGGCTCAGTCGAAAAACCCATGCGAACCGTGAGTGGCCGAGCCGGCTGAAACTCGTCGACGACCACATGCACATTCAAGCCGCCGATGCCAAACGAGTTGACGGCACCACGACGGGGCTGGCCTGGGTGGACTTCCTGCCAAACTTCGGGTTGCATTGGCAAATAAAACGGCGAGTTCTGCCAATCGATCTTGGGATTCGGTAGCCGGACATTCGGCGCGGGGGGAATCTCGGCATGTTGGAGGGCAAGAATCAACTTCAGCAAGCCCGCAGCGCCGGCGGTTTCCAACGTGTGACCGACGTTTGCTTTGACGCTGCCGATGGGGATTTTCTTCTGCCTGGGCGTGTGCGAACCAAAGGCTTCGGCCAACGCCTCGAGCTCCGTGGCATCGCCGACTTGTGTGGAAGTCGCATGGGCCTCGAGATAGCCAAGCTCGTCGAGTCGCAAATCAGCACGGTAGGCACGCCGTACCGCTTCGATTTGTCCCTCGCGGCGAGGAGCCCACAAACTCTTGCCTTTACCGTCGGAAGAGATTCCCACCCCGCGAATCACCGCGTGAATTTTGTTCTTGTCTTGCAACGCGTTGTCGAGGCGTTTGAGTAGGAAAAGCACGCAACCTTCGCCGACGATCAAGCCATCGGCATCGGCGTCAAAGGGACGCGACCCCGTGGGGCTCACCGACTGCGCTTGGGAAAAAACCCGCAGCGTATCGGAATGAAGGTATGTTGCCCCTCCCACGAGGGCTTGGTCGATTGTGCCGAGTTGTAGGGCCCGTACCCCTTGGGCGAGTGCCTGCAACGAGGAAGCGCAGGCCGCATTGAACGCCATCGTGGGCCCATCGAGTCCCAAACAGCGGGCCACGTTCCACGCGGCCTGATGAGCATTCAAGAGCGGGCCGCCGTTCTCGTCACGTTTTGGGTAAGGCCGACGACACTCAGCGACAATTTCCTGAATTGCCGCGCTCGATTGATTTTTGAGTTGCGCCGCGAATTCGGGGATATCCCGGAGGTAGTGAGCCATTTCCGCCACATAAGTCGCGTAGGACAGATCGCCAGCGATGCCGCTGTTTCGCGTATGGCCGATGTAGACCCCGGTGTTGGAATCCGTTGCCGCGCGGCTATCCAATCCCGCATGTTCCCAGGCAGTAACGGCCACTTTGCAAAGCAATAGGAATGACGGTTCAACGCATGATGCCAGGGCCGGATATAGCCGCTGCATGTCCCAAACGTCGTCGTAGGAAATCAGCGCGCCCAAATCAGTGTAAGTTTTTCCGAGCACCCCTTTGCGGGGATCGTAATGCAAACTGCGGTCCAGTCGTTCGGCTGGCAACGTGGCGATGGCGTTGTC
>JBGTEU010000092.1:0-11113 GCA_041747595.1 Bythopirellula sp. | reverse complement strand
GCCGGTCTCAATGGTTGGCAACGCGCCGGCAATCGCATCAAAGTCCCGCGCGGACGGATGGCGGAATTCCTGGGCGCGGTGGCCGACGCGGGAGCTCTGCCCCCCAATCACGACACGATCATCAAGGAAGCTCTCGACCTGGGACCTTTCGTCGATGACAAGACCCGCCGCGAACGTCTCAAAGCGGCACGTGAACAACAGCTTTCGATGATTATCCGCGCGATGGACGGCATCGAAGACGCCAAGGTGATCTACGACGCGACCGAACCACGCGGTTTGTCCCGCGAAGGCAAAGCAACTGCCACGGTGAGCGTACGTCCTCAATCGGGAACCTCACTCGATCCGCAGCGGACGAAGCTGATTCGCAAAGCGGTCGCGGGGGCGATCGCCAATCTCAACATGGAAAACGTCGTGGTCATTAACCTGGGTGACGGCAGTTCTTTTGGCGAGGAGATTTCGCCCGATTCGTTTGATACCCCTTACTTTCAGCATCGCGTGGCCTTCGAACGCCACATGAAGAGCAACATCGAGAAGTTGCTCTCGCACATTCCTGGCGTGCGAGTGCAAGTGACCGCGGAGTTGAGCCCCACCCTCTCGATGGAAAGCCGCACGGTCGCGGCCGATGGGGAAGCAACCGCCCTGCGAGAAACCACGCAAGAAAAGACCAAAGACACGCAGCACCTCAACAACGGCGGGCGACCAGGGTTAGTCGCGCAAGGTCCGGGTCGAGGCAGTGAACAGGTCCCTGAAACCACGGTCAAGAACACCGAATCGGATACGCAGTCGGAACAAAACTATTTTGTGCCCACGAAGGATCAACTGCTCACCGAAGCGGGGCTCGTTCCCGAACACGTACGCGCAGCCGTGGCCGTGCCGACAAGTTACCTCATTTCCATGCATCGAGAGCAGCAACGCCGGAAGGGCGAGGATCCCACCCAACCGTTGCCAGCGGATATCGGTTCGATTCTTGACTTACTCCGCAAGCAGGTGGAAAGTGATGTGAAGGGAGTGGTCGTTCCCTTGCTTCCCAAGGAACTGGCACAGAACAATTTCTCCGACGTCGCGGTGTCGTTCTTCGAGACGCTGACGCCGGAGCCGATGGAAGTCCCCTCGGCGGCCAACAACGCAATGGTCTGGGCAAGTCAAAACTTCAACACCATCACGATGGCCGGCGTCGCCTTGTTTGGTCTGGTCATGCTCCGCTCCTTGGTGAAGGGAATTCCCTCTCCCGATCCCCTCGCTGCCACGGCGACTCCGACGCTGTCGATTAGCTCCGGTACGGGAGGAAGCGAGAACAAGGCGGAAATCCACGACGACGACGATGACGAGAAGGACGAACGACCACGCCTGAAACTGAAAAAAGGAAAAAACCTCCGCGACGAACTGACCACCATCGTCAAAGAGGACCCCGATTCCGCCGCGGCCATTCTGCGGACTTGGCTTTCTAACGCCAGTTAATGCTTGAGATAAAAATGATGAATGCCACACATGACAATTCCCTCCGTAAAGTTGCCATCCTCATCGCCAGCCTCGATGAGACGTGGAGTGAGCGGATATTAGCAACGCTCACGCCGCAACAAGCCCGAGTCGTGCGGCACGAGGTGGAACAAATCACCGAGATCGATCCCCAGGAACAGCGCGAGATCGTCGCGGAATTTCGCCGCAATTTGGCACAGCCCATCGTTCCGCCAAGGAAAACACCCTCGGCGGGGGTGGAGCTCGATGCGTCGCTCTTGGAACGGATCGATCATGAGGATTACGCGATCGCCACGTCGCACAAAGAGGGTTTCCGCTTAGCGGTTACCGCGGCGGACGCCGAGTTCCTGGTCGAGATGCTCGCCGGCGAGAGCGTCCAAATGGTGGCGCTGGTGATTTCGCGGCTCGACACGGACCAAGCCGCGGCGGTGCTCGACAAGTTCGCTCCCCAGCAACAAACCGAGATTTTGAAACGGCTGGGGGAACTCGACACCACCGATGAGCAAGCCCTGCGGGTTGTTGAAGCACAAGTGGGCCAATGGATTGCCGCCCAACGACAGCGCCGCGAGCGGATGGCGGCCGGCAAGCAAATGGTCGAGCGGATCGTGAGCCGCACGTCCACAGCGCAGCGCGAATCAAACGCAGCGAAGCGCGAATCAAACGCAGCGCAGCGCGAATCTCTCAATCCAAGCACCGTCTGCGCGGCTCGCTTGCCAAAAGCCATGGCCGCAAGATTGCCTCGGCAAGTTCGCTACGAACCGATTCCCGTGGCTCCGCAGCTTGCCGAGCCCCGCAATCCATTCAGCCAACTGACCGCCGCCGAATGCCTTGCCCAGTTGGAGCAACTGCCCGACGCCACCCTGCTCGCCGCCCTCAGCCGTAGCGAATCACACATCGTGTCGCTCGCCCTGGTGGGGGTCAGCGAGAAACTGCTGAAGCGCGTCGTGCGTGGGCTCTCACGCAGCGATGCGAATCAATTTCGGCGGCAACTCCGCGACATTGGACCAACACGGCTCGACGATATTCTTGCCGCCCAAAAAAAGTTGCTGCACACGGCATCGCAGCTCGCCTAAGAGATCGGTTACCCATGGCCACCATTATCAAAAACGAATCGCAAGCCTTCCCCACGGGGACACCGCTCCGGCAGGTGGCTTACGACCTGCGCGATTTCTCGGGACAGGCCGACGACTATCTCAGCCGAGTGCGGTCCGAAGCGGCCAAGATCGTGATGCAGGCCAAACAAGAGGCCGAGAAAATTCGCTCGCAAGCCGAGCAAGCCGGCCGCAAGGCCGCCGAGGAAGCGATTGAAAAAATTCTCGATCAAAAAGTCGCCAAGCAAATGCAGACGCTGACGCCAGCTTTGCAAGCCGCGGTGAATCAAATCGTCGACTCCCAGGCCGATTGGCAACGGCATTGGGAGACGTCGATCGTCCAGCTCGCTTGCGCCCTGTCGAAGCGGATCGTACGGCGCGAGTTGACTCAGGAACCCGAAATTTCGCTCGAATGGATTCGCGAGGCGTTGGAACTCGCCAGCGGAGCGGCCGAGATCACCGTGCGGCTCAATCCGACGGATTTGACAACGCTGCGAGACCAAGTGGAAAACCTGGCCAGCGTCTTTCACCCCGCGGCCCGAACTCGGGTGGTTGGCGACGAAACCATCACCCTCGGAGGTTGCCGCGTCGAGACGCAATTCGGCAGTATCGACCTGCAATTAGAAACGCAACTGGCACGGATCAGCCAGGAACTGAGCTAACCCACGATTGCCACCGAAAATAATGAAAACCATTACCCCAGAAATTCTCGATTCCGCGATGCTCATCGGGCTCACCGGCAGCGTGGTGCAAACCATCGGTTTGACCGCCGCGGTCGCCGATTTCCCTGCGCCCCTCGGTGCGTTGGTTCGCATCGAGAAGCAATCGGGAGTGGCGTTGGAAGCTGAAGTGGTCGGTTTCCGCGACAAGCAAACTTTGGTGATGCCGCTGAGCAGCCTCGAAGGAATTCGCCGCGGCAGCCCAGTCACGCTCGTGCGAACAACGCGCACGTTGCGCGTCGGTAATTCTTTGTTGGGACGCGTGCTCGACGCCCGCGGCCGGTGCATCGACGGCCGCCCTCAACCCCTGCTCACCGAGCGGCGGGCATTGAAGAGCGATCCGGTCCCCGCCACCGAGCGCCCACGAATTGAAGAACCACTCGCCACCGGCGTGCGTGCCATCGACGGCCTGTTGACCTGTGGGCGCGGCCAACGCTTGGGAATCTTTGCCGGCTCGGGCGTTGGCAAAAGCGTCTTGATGGGAATGATGGGACGTTATACCGATGCCCAGGTTTCGGTGATCGCGTTGATCGGGGAACGCGGCCGCGAAGTCAACGAGTTCATTTACCGCGAGTTGGGGCCCGAGGGACTCGCGCGGAGCGTGATCGTGGTCGCCACGAGCGACGAGCCGGCCTTAATGAGGGTTCAAGCCGCCTACGCGGCTACGACCATTGCCGAGTACTTTCGCGATTTGGGAAAAGACGTGCTGTTGGTGATGGATTCGGTGACGCGATTTGCACTCGCTCAACGCGAGATTGGACTTTCCGCCGGCGAACCTCCCACAACGCGCGGCTTCCCGCCGTCGGTGTTTAGCCTGCTCCCGAAACTCGTGGAACGCGCGGGGCGAACGGCCTGGGGCAGCATCACCGCGTTTTATTCCGTACTGGTCGAAGGCGACGACGAAAATGAACCCGTCGCCGACACGATGCGCGGCTTGCTCGACGGCCACGTGTGGCTGTCACGGCGGCTGGCCGAGCGAGGGCATTATCCCGCCATCGACGTGCTGCGGAGCATTAGCCGACTCATGAACGACGTGACCACAAACGAACATCGCGCCTCGGCACAACTGCTGCGAAAAATGCTCGCCATTTTGCACGAGAACGAAGATTTGCTCTCCATCGGTGCCTATCGCAAGGGGACCAATCGCGAATTGGACGTGGCGGTGGCGATGAGAAATGAAATCCACGGGCTGCTGCGGCAGGCCGTCACGCAACAACAATCGCTCGGCGATATTCAAGCAACCCTGCAGAAGCTCGCACAGCAATGTGCCGTAAATTTGAAGGGCCCTGCGCCCGCCTCGCAAGCTGCGTAGTTCCTGAAACATTAAAACACTATGGCTAAGTTCCGCTTTCGACTGGCAACTCTGCAAAAGCTCCGCGAGATCCATCGCGACGAGTTGCGGTCGAAACTGGCCGAAGCAGTCGAAGCTCAGAACATTTTGGCCAGCCAACTCGAACAAATTGGTCAAGACATTGTCGAGTTGCAGACTTTGCGACGGCTGACTGTGACAGGCACGATCGTCAAAGTCGATCCCCTGTTGGAAGCCCAGCGCTATCAAGGGGTGCTGACGGCTCAACAAGTCACCATGCAGGAACAAAATCGCTTGCTCGGTGCCGAAATCGAGCGCCGTCGTCAGGCAGTCGTCGAGGCGGATCGAGAAGTGAAAATCCTCGAGAAACTTCACGAACGCAAGATCGAGGAATTCCGCAAGGAGCAATTGCGGGCTGAAACGAAAGTGCTCGACGAAGTGGCCGCGCGGCGTGGCGAGGAGGCTGACCCATGGCTGGCCTAATTCGCTTGCTGTTTCCGCTGGTGGGATTTTTCTGCACGGCGACCGTCGTCACGGGAGTCGCCTGTTACGGTTATCTGTGGCAGTCAGGCATTCTCGACGACGAAAAGATCTTTCGCATCGTGGCACTGTTAAACGACGTGGATCTGGAGAAGATCGCCGAGCAACATTCCGAGAAGGAGCCCGACGTGCCCCCCGAGGAAATGTCGTACGACCAAGGCCAGGAGAATTTGCAAGTGGCCATGCTGCACCTGCAATCGAAGAAAGATGATTTGGACAAGCAGCTCGCTGAGTTCGAAGCGAAATTTCGCCAGCTGAACACCGACAACGATCGCTACCAAGGCTTCAAACGCGAAGTGGAGCTCTATTTGCAGAAGGTCCGGCAAGAAGCGACAAACGACGGTTTATTGGCCGTGCGGAACCAATTGCAAAACTTGATTCCCAAGAAGCAAGCCAAGCCTCTTTTGATCGGCATGATCAAAGAAGACCGCACCAGACAAGTGATACAGTTGCTCAACGGTATGCCCGCCAAAAAGCGGAGCGATATCCTCAAGACCTTCGATTCGCCCGAGGATCTTGAAATGCTTTCGACAATTCAAGAACAGATGCTTGACGGCGATCCCATCAAGCCGTTCGTGGAAGAGCAACTCAATAAGCTCAGCGACTTACAACAAGACAATTAATCACAACCTAGCGGTTCAAAACATGAGTCCCAGCGTCGACACACTTTTGAAAATTGCCGCACCGCAGGCCAAGGCGGCGCCCTCCCCCGCGCCGCGCGAAGCCGCCGGCGAGTTCGGCAATTACTTGCGGGAAGCAGCCAAGCCGGCAGCGACCGCCGAAAAACCGCAAACCCCAGAAGAAACGCCCCGCACAGCGCCATCCCCTAAAGAGAAGACAGCCGACATTAAGGGGGAAGAGCAAGGTAGCACCCCTTACTCCGAGGACCAGAACGCTCAAGCACAGCAAGTCGGCGAACACGACGAAGCGATCACCGAAGAACAGGCGGAAACAGCCCCCCAGGATGAAGTGCTGTTGTCCGTCGCTGAGAACGCCCTGCTCATCGCTCAACCAGAAAAATTGCCGGTGGTGGCGCCTAGCGAGGCGACACCCGTTCCTGCCGAGCCCTCAAACCCACAAATTGCCTTGAGTGCAAAACAATTTCACTTGGAGACGGACGCCGCTGCCGCAACGGTAGAAGCAAAAACTCCGGCCGAGACAGAAATTGGCGTGACAACTGCTGTTGATGTGATTGAGCAAGCGCCGGCGGTCGTGAGTGCGGAAACGACCGAACCGAGCGAAGTTGTCGCCAAACCGCTGCCAACGACCGAAAGCGAAGTTGCGAACGTGGAAACGTCGCAACAAGAGAAAATCGCGCCGACCGTTGCCCTTGTGGAAGCTGAATCCCGAGAGAGCGAGTCCAGAGATCAAAACGATGCTCATGCGGAGAACTCTGAAAAGAAACCCATGCCGCACAAGCCCTTGGATGTTCCCCAGGTCCCCGCTACGGAAGTGATCGACCCGAGCGCCGACGCCGACAATTCAAACGGAACACCCACCAGTGTAACCGGCACCACAAGTCCCCATCCGGCGAACGCAGGCAATCATCCTGTTTCACAATCGCCAACCGCAATTCAAAGCCATACGGAAGGCACGGAAGCCGATGCGCCGACTCCCACGATTGATCGTGCCCGCTTTGTGCAACGCGTGGCCAATGCGTTCCGTTCCGCGCAGCAAAACGACGGCCACATTCAATTGCGGCTGAGCCCGCCGGAGTTGGGTTCGCTGCGGATCGAAATCGCGGTCCGCAACGGCGTGTTGTCGGCGAATTTGGAAGCAGAAACCGCCGATGCCCGGCGGGTGCTGCTCGACAATCTGCCTGCGCTCCGCCAACGGCTCGCGGAGCAAGAGATTCGCATCGAGAAATTCGAGGTCGACATCCGCCGCGAAGGTGGGCAATCGGACGGACAAGCCGGCGCCGAAGACCGCCAATCGCAACAGCAATCCCAGCGTGCAGCCGCTCAGAACCGCATTCCTACACCGCACACCAGTGAAGTCGTAACCGCCCGGGTGCCACGTTCTCAACAGACTACCACGGACGCGGGCCTCGATGTGAGAATTTAACACAGAGAATTTAACTCGACGTGAGAATTCAATCCGACCTAGCAGACAGTTAACACGAACCGAGAATGAAACATGTCCCAAATCAACAGCATCGCGAATTCCCTCACGGGAAACAAGTCTGCCGGCAACGCCATCAAGGATCTCAACGTTGACGACTTCTTGTCGTTGATGATCGCGGAACTACAGAATCAAGACCCCTTGAATCCGATGGAAAACCATCAGATGCTCGCGCAGATCGGACAGATGCGCGAAATCGCCGCGAGTGAGAGTCTCACTCAGACCCTCGACTCGGTGTTGCTGGGACAAAACATTGCCAGTGCCACCAACCTGATCGGCGCCGAGATCGACGCGATTTCCGACGACAATCAACGCGTCACGGGGGAGGTGAAAAAAATCTCCATTACCGGTGGCGCCCCCAAGCTGCACCTACAGGAAGCCGCCGGAGCCCGGGCCTCCGACGAGCAAGGCGATATGGCCACGGGGGATTACCGATACCGCATTGTGTGGGAAGCGACCGACGGCACGCTCCTGGGAATCGAAACGAACAAACCCGTCACCGTGGACGCCGACGGCAAGTCGGTCATGCTGGACAATCTTCCAGAGACCGGCAAGGCCAAGCAAATCTACCGCACCAAAGTGGGGCAAGAAGGTCCCTTTTATCTGGTGGGGAATTTGAACAGCGGCAAAACGAGCAGCTTTCACGACACGACGGCCGACGCCGACTTGTCGGGAGCCGTGCTCGATCGCACGCCACGTTTTGTGTTGAACGCGGGACGCACATTCACGGTAAGCCTCAAGAACGTCGGCGAGATTCGTCCGCCGGTGGTGCCGACTGCACCTACGACACCGCCAGCGAATAACGAAACGGGGGGAACGGACGAAACTGCAGGGACGGATGGGACGACCGAGACCTAGGGAATTGCGGAGTGCGGATTTCGGATTGCGGAATTTATTAACGACCTACGACCTACGACTAAAAACTAACGACTCAAAATAAACGCGAGGAGTATACCATGGGTTTGCAATCAGCACTTAGCACGGCGCTCACGGGATTGAACGCGGCGGAAGCGATCATCGACGTGGCGGGCAACAACGTCGCCAACTCGCAGACGGTCGGCTTCAAGGAATCGGGCGTCAACTTCGCCACTCAGTTCCTGCAAACACAGAGCATCGGTTCCGCGCCCGGCGCGGGCAGCGGCGGTACCAACCCCCGTCAGATTGGCCTCGGTGTGAAGGTGGCTGAAATTTCTCCTGACTTCACGCAGGGAACGATAGAAATCAGCTCGAATCCCCTCGACGTGGCGATCCAAGGGGATGGGTTCCTGATTGTCCAAGGTGGACAGGGCGAACAGCTTTACACTCGCAATGGCCAACTCAAAACAAACAAGGACAATGAAGTTATTAGCATCAATGGTAATCGCGTGCTGGGCTATAACGCGGTCAATGGGACTTTGCTCCAAGACTTACAGCCACTCGTCATCCCGATTGGCGGTAGCGTGGTGAATAAAGTCACCGAAACGGCATTCTTTTCGGGGACACTAAGCCCCGGCGCAGCGGTTGGTGTCAGTAGTATTATTGAATCGGATATCCTCAGTCGTGGCGACGTGGTCGTCCCCAGCAACTTTCCTTCGGGGAGCTTCAACGCCACGCCGGCTATCGATACAAGTGGCTCGGCTGGATCGGGGGATGGAGCTGTTACGATTCCCGCGGGAACATATTCCTATCGAGTAACCTTTATTGATAGCGATGGGAATGAAACGGCAGGCTCAACCGCCTTTGCAGTCGACACGACGGCCGACGGGGGTGGCGATATCACGTTAACAGGACTACCCACGGCAGACGGCACCAACTATACCGGCCGCAATGTTTATCGAACAACGGTCGGAGGAACAGGAACCTATTACCGGGTCAATGCGGCGCCACTCAATGCGACTGACACAAGTTATATAGACACGGTCCTTGATGGGGCCTTAACCGTCCCCGCGAACGCATTGAACACCTCGGCCCTTGAAGTGACTGGGGTGTATAGCTACTACGTCACATACTTTAATCAAGCAGACAATATCGAGACTCGCCCGACCAGCTTGGAGGGTCCGATATCAATCAACTCCCCCAACCAAAGAATCCGCATCACGGATATCCCACAGCCTTCGGCTGCCGATATTACGGCGGGGTTCACGCAAGTACGCATCTATCGCACTCTTTCCAACGACAGCAGCACTCATTACCGCCTTGCCACGATTCCCGAAGGCCAGACGACCTTCATGGACTCCATCGACAATGGTATTGCTGCGAATGTTGTTGTTGATCTTGATGGACCTAAAATCGTCGCTAACACGCGCTTGATTGACGTGGTTCAGCGAAGTGGTTCTGACTACACAAATCTTTTTTCTGGTTCAGGAACACTCACTTTTCAGGCGAACAAAGGCGGGTCAGGACTCCCCCCCAAAACATTTGCAATCTCCGATGGTACCTCGACTCCAGCTACGACTGTCCTCGACTACATGCGATTCCTGCAGGAATCGTTAGGTATCAATACCAGTGTTCCCGATGCGCCAGCGACTCAAGTGCTTAATGGCAGAATCACGATCGAAGCGAACAAGGGATTACAAAACGCGATTCAAATCGGTCCATCCTCATTCAGATTTGTACCTGACGCAACCAACCAGAGTGAAACTAAGAATCTGGGGTTTGATCAAACTCAAGCAGCCGTAGGCGAAGGAAGCAGTTCCGAATTTGTTGTGTACGACAGCTTGGGAGTTCCACTTACTGTTCAGCTAACCTCGGTGATCGAAGAAAAGAATGCCAGCACGACAGTCTGGCGGTGGTTCGCTACATCCGGTGACAATGAACCCCTTTCGGGCAGTAGCACGGTCGTGGGAACAGGGCTGATTACCTTCGACGACAACGGCGATTATCAAAGCGACAGCGGCGATAATGTCACGGTTGTTATTGAACGGAACGCCACTGCTTCACAATCTCCTCTGACCTTCGATCTCGACTTTGCTCAAACCAACGGCAAGGAACAGCAAACGAGCCGCCTGAATTTCACGACGCAGGATGGTTTCGCGCCGGGCGTGCTAACAGACTTCTCGATCACTGAAACGGGTGAAATCCGCGGCGTCTACAGCAATGGCATCGGCCAGACACTCGGACAAATCGTCATGGCACGCTTTACCAACAATAGTGGTTTGCAGCAGGTCGGTAACAACATGTTCTCGATCGGTGTGAACTCGGGTGCGCCCCAGTACGGTACGCCCGGTGATGCCGGCATCGGTTCACTCACCGCCGGAGCCGTGGAACTTTCCAACACCGACATCGGCCAGAACTTGATCGAGTTGATTCTGGCCTCGACACAGTACCGTGGCGGTGCCCGGGTGATCACGGCCGTGCAAGAGTTGCTCGATGAGTTGCTCGCGCTGCGGCGATAATGGTTTTGCGTCTAACCCTGCAGGAATTCCCCTCCCCTAGAGTACTGAGCGAGGGGGGACAGAAATCATGATTAAGCTCACGCGGCTCGACGGCGAGGAATTTTTGCTCAACGCCGAGTTGATCAAATACGTCGAAGCGCGGCCTGATACGTTTATCACGCTTACCACCAACGACCGGCTCGTCGTGGCGGAATCGTCCGAGGACGTGTTACGACGAGCGCTGGATTATCAGCGGAGCAAGCGGCTACTGCCGGTGGAAAGCTGACAATGGATATCGCCACCCTGCTGGGAATCGCGGTTGCCCTGTCCCTGATCGTTAGCTCGATCGCGCTGGGGGGCGGTTCGTTCACGGCGTTTCTCGACTTGCCGTCCGCGCTGATTGTGTGTGGCGGAGCAATGGCGGCGGCGCTTGTTTCCTTTCCCTTGAGCAATTTTGTCGGCGTGTTTCGCGTGCTGAGAAAATCGCTCGTCTACCGGCTTGAT
>JBGTEU010000091.1:0-3493 GCA_041747595.1 Bythopirellula sp. | reverse complement strand
CGGAAAGATCTACGGCGGCCATCATCTTGTCCCAAACCGCAATGAAATCGCCCTTATCATAGTGAACACCCGTTGCTGTGTCGTACGGCAATTCGCGAATAATATTTTCACGGCGAACATCCGCAGGATCCTTGTCGAGTTTGGTTGCGAGCATGTCAATTGCCCGGTCGACAGCAAATCGGGCCCCCATCGTCCCAAAGGCTCTTCCCGGCGACAGCGCCGACTTATTGGTGGTGGCACAGCGAATAGAAATGTCGCAATTAGGAACATCGTAGCCGTTTGGAACCATTGCCGCGCCGTAGAAAGGCATAATGAATCCCCAGAAAACGCCCTCACATCCGTCGCCGTTATCGGCGATAATGCGATCTCGAATAGCAAGAATGCGGCCGTACTTGTCTGCTGCAAGTTCCAAATCATGAATCTGATCACGTTCCTGGCTCACAGACATCAGATGTTCCTCTCGCGACTCGATCCAACGAATCGGCCGTCGAAGCTCTCTAGCGAGATACGCTATTAGAAGTGGTTCACGGTACACGGGGGCTTTTACTCCAATTGCGCCTCCTTGGTCCGGGGGTGCACTTACCTGAACGCGATTCTGTGGAATGTCGAACAGATCCGCAAAGACCACGCGGTCAATGTGCGGTCTTTGCGTCGTCATCCAGACTCGCAACCCTGTACGATCATGCCATTGTGCCACGGCGCCTCGTGTTTCCAACGGGGTGACGCCGCAACGGTGGATACGGAAGCGTTCCGAAATAACCACATCGGCCTCGTTGATTATTTTATCGATCTTCGCAGCATTTTCCGCTTGTTCTTCTTCTGTCACGCCACCTGTCAACGTCATTCCGAATATTTCGTTTGTCGACATGTCGCTATGGATAACCGGGGCTTTGTCTGAAAGCGCGTACTCTGGGTCGGTTATCGCAGGCAGCTCCTGATATTCGATCACGATGAGCTCGGCCGCATCTTCCGCGACGTACTTGTCTTCGGCAACAACTGCAACGACTGGTTCGCCATTGAACTTCACGTGACCCACGGCTAACGGCCAGTGCCTGGGATACGAGGCTGGCAATAATGGCAACGTGGGCGGTGTCGGTAGAGGTTTAATTCTGTCCTTAATGTCATCGCCTGTTAAAACCGCAACCACGCCGGGCAGTGCCTCGGCGGCACTTGTATCTATCGAAACGATCTCTCCATGAGCGATCGTGCTCCTCGCAAACTTTACATGCAGAGGATTATCAACCTTTAAATCCGCTATGTACTCCCCGCGACCCGTGATAAGCCGCTCATCCTCTTTGCGGCTATAGCGTTTGCCGACCCAGTTTGGTTGCTTTTCCATTTCAGAATCCCTCGTGCATGAGAGGTGAGTGGGCTGTTGTACTAGGGGGTCGACCCGCTTAGCTCCGCAGCAGCAGCGCTAACAGCCTTGACGATATTTTGATAGCCAGTACATCGGCAGATATTGCCAATCAGGGCATGGCGGATCTCGGCCTCTGACGGCTTCGGATTCACTCGCAAGAACTCAATTGTGGTCATGATCATGCCGGAAGTACAAAATCCGCATTGCAAGCCGTGATGCTCACGAAACGCCTTCTGCACGGCATTTAGTTCCCCATCAGTCGCTATTCCCTCAATTGTCGTCACTTTCTGGCCGTCCGCTTGTACCGCGAGCATCATACATGACTTGATTGCTTCGCCATTCAAGTGCAGAGTACAGGCGCCACACACACCCTCAAACGTGCAAGCTTGGTGTGTGCCCGTCAATCCAAGAACATCTCTGATGAAATCGACGAGAAGCATTCGAATAGGCACTTCACGAGTTTCTCTCTTGCCGTTGACAACCACAGTAATCTGCTTTTTCATTATTTAAGTCCTTGCCCGCACTGCTGCTTTGATCAGCATAGCCGTGCCTAGTTGGCCAATGAGTTGCGTCTTGTAATCCCCTGAAATCCACGGATCGTCACTTGTCTCCAGTTCATCGGCAGCAGCAAACGCACACGCGCGCAGCGCTTCGGTTTCAGAAACATCGATGCCGCTGACAAGCATGTTCTCAGCAGCCGACGATCGCTGGGGGCCCCCGGATAATCCGGCCACTGCGAATCTAGCAGCGGAACATTTGCCTGCATCCGTTACTTCGACAAAAACCGCTACACCGATGACTGGCACAGCATCCTTCACGATGCCCCATTTGCAGTACGCCGACCCGCTCGCCGTTCGCGGGGCTTGCAGTACTATTGCTGTTACTAAATCCCCGTGGTCCAACGCCGTTGTCATTGGCCCGAGAAGGAAGTCATCAATCAAGATGGATTCAGATGACCCATTCTTACGCACTATCTCGATATTGGCGCCACACGCGAGGGTTGCAGCCGGCGCGCAGGCACTAACAAAGTTCCAGCAGAGACTCCCCCCCAAAGTGCCGCGATTTCTGACCTGTCTGTCGCCGACGTGTGACGCCGCGTCAGTAAGGGCGTTAAACGGCTTCAGTTTCTCCTCATTGGCAGCGATATCGCAATATCTGGTCATTGCACCGATTCGTATCGTATCGCCAACGACATCGATTCCGCGTAACTCGTCAATGAAATTGAGGTCGATAAGGCAGTCCGGCGCGATCATTCGAGATTTGACGGCTTGCATCAAGCTCAGACCGCCCGCTATGAAAAAACATTCTCCGGCTTCTTCCGCGACGATTCTGCGAGCCTCTTCGACAGATCTCGGTCGATGGTATTGATCTATAGGAACTGGATACATTTATGCTTCCCCTCGGTGATTCTGATCTCGCGCCCTGCGTCGTCAGTCATCGTGCTTCATTCTTTGAAGGTGCCTGATTACCTCAGCATTCCGTCGAGCAAGGACGCGCTCTTTCTTCGCCGCATCCCAGCTATAGAAACCCTGTCCGGCTGTGGCGCCGCTTTTACTTTGTGCAAGCATGCTCACAAGCAAGGTCGGCGTGTCAGAGTTGTCCAAGAGTGGAAAGATATAGCTAGCGACGTCATGCACAAGTTGTACGCTCGCTAGGTCAATCTTCTCAAGCGGGCCCTCCTCGGCAAGACGTAGCGCAATGCCGCGCTTGACCACACAGTCGACTTGCTCGGGTGTCGCTATTTCCTGTTCTACCAATGCCATTGCCTCGCGGAGCATCGCAAACTGTATTCTGTTAAACAGGTGGCCCGGCACATCTCGTTCGAGGCAAACCGCAGTCTTGCCCAGACTGCAAACGAACGTATTCAAGATCTCCATGGTCTCGGATGATGTTTTGGTGCCGGGCACGAGCTCCACAACCGGCATGAGGTGAGGTGGATTAGCGAAATGGGCAACAGCGAAACGCGACGGGTCTCTGCAGCTCGCGACCATATCATCAACGGGCAAACCTGATGTTGAGCTGGCAAGAATCGCGCGATCGTGCAGCTGGGCTTCCAGTTGCGCCAGCAGCCCTTGTTTCGCCTGTAGGTCCTCGTTGATCGCCTCGTTTGCTATTTCGCAGTCTACTGGAGCG
>JBGTEU010000090.1:0-1567 GCA_041747595.1 Bythopirellula sp. | reverse complement strand
ACTTTTTGAATCATGGCTTCCATGACGGGCCGCGCCGTTTCGACGAGGTGATTGCGAACCTGCTTGAGCAACTCTCTTCCTTTTTCTGCCGGAAGCGACGCGACCAATTGCTGTTCCGCTACGGTCAAGACGCCCTTGAGTCGCACGACGAGCAGATCGCCAAGCAAATAAGCATGGATATCCTTGGGGCCACGTCCCATGTAATCCTGTTCGAAACGCGCGATCCCCTCGCACACCCCGGCTTCGATTTCTCCTAATGTCTTCATGCACACCTCTGCTTTTGCTCATCTCGACGTTTATTTTTTTGCGGGGGGATTTCCCCCACGAAGGCGACAAACCAGCGGAAACGCGCATAACGCATCTCCCGAATTCCATTTTCATGTCGCGTATTTAGGGTCCTTGGAACTTGTGTTCGAGCGGTATCAACCTATGTTTAGAGTAGAAGAGAAAACACAAGTTATCGTTCGCTACAACTTTCGAGGCGATGACGGTTTTCGGAACCAAGTTATCGGAAGACTGAGTAAAAAGCAACCCGTTGTTGGGGGCTGATTAATAAGTAAGCCGACGTGGTGAACACCTCTAGGGGTGTTCTACCCCGTCGGATTTTTTTGCGCTCGAATTTACGAGTGAAACCACTCTCCACATCGGGCCAAAGGACGCAATCACGACTCCCCAATGTAGTGCAATCAAAGGCGTCATCCCCGTTATGCGAATGCCAGCACACAGCCGAGACCGCCATCAAGGAAAACAATGAATGAATCTGAACTAGCGATGGCAAAACAGATTGCCCAGGTGGCAATTGCTCATCAAAAGGAGAAGACAGGCCACGCACCCGCTTCGGTCACCGTGGTGTTAAGCGATGACACGCTGGTGATCACCCTGCACGACGCATTGACGCAAGCGGAAAAAGCGCTGGCGCTGAGTGCCGACGGAGCCTGCCAAGTGCAGGAGTTTCACCGACAGCTGTTTCTCAGTTCGTCGGCGTCGTTGCGAAAGGATATCAAAAGAATTACCGGCCGCGAAGTCCGCGAGGCGGCGGCTGAAGTCGAACCTGCCTCGGGAACCGTTGTGCATGCCTTCACGACTGGCCACGTCGTGCAGGTCTTTGTGTTGTCCAAGGTCGATCCGGCGAACGCGGATTCCTCGGATGACGTGCTGGGATCAATTTAACATTCGAGATCTGTCTATGACCGCTGTATTAAGGCAAGAGAGTCCGCCAAGCGAGGTTTGCGATTCGGCCTCCTATAACCGACTCCAATTGCGACGGGCCATGCAGACACGCTACGAGTCGACCGCCGAAACACCCGTCTTCATCAATGCGGAAATGTTGCGCGTGCTGATCGTGGACGATTGTCACGACGTGACGGACTCCCTGTCGATGCTGATTTCCGCTTGGGGACACGACGTCCGGCGGGCCTACTGCGGAGCGTCTGGCTTGGCTCTCGCCACCACGTTTCAACCCGACGTGCTGCTAATCGACATCGCCATGCCCAGGATGAATGGCCTGGAACTGGCCCTGCAAGTGCGGCAACAAGCGAGTTTAAAAGACTGTTTGATGGTCGCCGTT
>JBGTEU010000089.1:0-3533 GCA_041747595.1 Bythopirellula sp. | reverse complement strand
GATTGCCGGTTGCCGGGTGCTGTCGGGAACGATTGCCCGCAATGGCCGGGCACGGGTGATTCGCGACAGCACGATCATCGGCGACTACGCGATCGACACGCTGCGGCGCGAGAAGGACGACGCCAAGGAAGTCCGCGAAGGGTTGGAATGCGGCATCAAACTCGCCGGCTTCAACGACATCAAGGAAGGCGACCTCTTTGAGGTCTATAAAGTGGAAGAAGTGGGACGGACCTTCGACGAGTCGATGGAAGCCTAAGAGTTTATTATCCCCCTCCCTTGCAGGGAGGGGCTAGGGGAGGGTTTTCGACGCCTGAATCAAGGCAAGACCCCTCCCCTAACCCCTCCCCGCCATAATTTTGAAATAGTGGCCGGGGAGGGGGATTGATTTCGCGACCGTGACGAAGGAATGTCATCTTGCCCAACAATTCAATTTCGACGATAGAAATCGATGACATCCCGACGAGTACTTAAAGCCGCCGAAGCGATTCGCGAAGTCGTCAGCATGGCGATTCTGACCGACCTGCGGGACCCGCGCATCCAGGGTGTGACGGTGACGTTTGTCGAAGTTTCTCCGGATATGCGGGTTGCCAAGGTGCATGTCTCGATCATGGGAAGCGAGGCCGTCCAAAAGCTATGCTTGCAGGGGCTCAAAAGCTCGGCGGGCTTCCTGCAGCTCAAGATCGCCAAGCGGATCGACACCCGTTATACGCCGGTGATTCGCTTCGAGCTCGATTTGGGCGTGAAGAAGTCGATCGCCATCGCCAAGATGTTGGGCGAGGTGCTCCCCGAGGACGAGGTGGCCGCCCCCGACGATGAGGCAAGCAGCGATGAGGCAAGCAGCGACGAGGAGGATTCCGAATACGACCATCTCGTCGATGAGTGGGCCGACGACGAACAGAATGGCGAGGAATCTCCCGATGACCAGCCGCCTCCCCCAAAGCATTGAGACCAAGTGCATTGAGACCGTCGCGAAGCCGCAAGCGGCGAAATTGAGTTATTCATTTTTTTGATTCCACTGGTGAGAAACGCATTCGATGGCAAGCAACAATCGCGCAGCCCTGATTAACAAAGTAATCAAGGTCGTCAAGAAACATTTCAAACCGGCGGAACCCCCCCGCGAACGCAGCGTGCTCGAGCATCTGGTCTTCGCCAGTTGCGTGGAGAACTCGCTCCCCGACGACGCCGAAAAGGTATTCAGCTCGCTCAAGACCGACTACTTCGACTGGAACGAAGTGCGGGTGTCGTCGATTCGGGAACTCGCCGAGGTGATGAAGGCGCTCAACGACAGCGAAGAGGCCGCGATGCGAGTGAAGCGCGTGTTGCAAAGCGTGTTCGAGACGCAGTATTCGTTTGAACTCGAACCGATGAAGAAGCAAAACATCGGCCAGGCGATCAAGCAGTTGGAAAAATTCCACGGCTCGACCCCCTTCACCGTGTCGTACGTCACGCAGCACGGCCTGGGAGGGCATTCGATCCCCATCAATCAGGGGTTGCTTGAAGCGATGCGGGTGGTGGGCGTGGTGAGCGACGCGGAAGCCGCCAAGGGAACCGTGCCTGGCTTGGAACGCGCCGTCCCCAAAACCAAGGGGGGCGAAATCGGCGGACTCTTGCATCAGCTGGGCGTGGAGTTGCACCGCAGTCCGCTGGGTCCAACGATCCGCAAAATTTTGCTTGAGATCGACCCCCACTGCAAAGACCGCCTGCCGAAGCGACAGGCGAAAAAGGCCGACGAGCCGGTGGTCGAAGCACCCAAGGCGGCCGAGCCGACCCCCGCCAAGAAGGGTGCCGACAAGGCAGCCGTCGCCGATGCGAAGAAGCCTGGCACGGACGGGAAGAAAGCGGAGTCCAAAAAGCCCGAAGCCAAAAAGAAAGCCGCGGCCCCTGCCCCGCCCGCCAAAAAGAAAGTCGAAGTGAAAGCCGCTCCGGCGAAGAAAGTCGTCAAGAAGTCGACGGCGTCCAAAGCCGCCGCGGCGAGCAAAAAGTCGGCAACGAAAAAGCTGGCGAAGAAGAAACCGAAGTAAGAGTGAGTAGGTGAGTAAGTGAGTAGGTGAAGAAATGTCATTCCGAGGGGAGCCAGATTTTCCCTTCGGGAGTTATGGCGACCCGAGGAATCTGGGTCATGTCATGACACGTATTCTTGTACGTGTGCAGGGTGGAACCCAGATTCCTCAAGTCGTACGACTCCTTTCGGAATGACAGTCGTCTGGAACGTATTCCCCAGTCCTCAGTCCTTGCCCCCCAGTCCCCAGCCCCCTTGGAATTATGGCCGGCCATTCCCATTGGGCGAACATCGCCCAAAAAAAATCCGTAATCGACAAAAAGCGCGGCAAGGTTTGGAGCAAGCTCTCCAAGGCCATCATCGTCGCGGCCAAGATGGGCGGCGGTGACGTCGCTATGAACTTGCGCCTGCGCTATGCGATCAACGATGCCAAAGCGATCAGCATGCCCAAGGACAACATCGAACGGGCCATCAAAAAAGGCACGGGCGAGTTGGAAGGGGGCAACCTCGACGAAATCCTGTACGAAGGCTACGGCCCCGGCGGCGTCGCCGTGCTGTGCGAAATACTCACCGACAATCGCAACCGGACGGCCCCCGAGGTTCGTAAGATTTTTGAACTCGCCGGCGGCAAGTTGGGCGCAACCGGCTGCGTTGCCTGGATGTTCGACCGCAAAGGCTTGATCGTCATGGGCAAGGCGCAAACCGATGAAGAGGCGCTCATGGAGCTTGCGCTCGAGGCGGGTGCCGACGACGTGAAGGCCTACGACGACAGTTACGAAATCATCTCCGAGCCCGACTTGTTCGTCGCGGTCTGCGAAGCGGTCGACGCCGCGGGACTCACAACCGAGTCGCGGGAAATCACGCGGATTCCCAAGGACACGGTCGACCTCGACGTCGATACCGCGCGGGCGGTGCTGAAGATGATGAGCGCGCTCGACGATCACGACGACGTGCAAACCGTGTCGGCGAATTTCAACATCCCCGACGAAGCGCTGGCGGAATTGGAAAGTTAACGTGTTGGACTGGTCGCTTAAGCGACCAGTCCGAATCGCGATCACTCTTTCCCCACGTGCTCCACTTCGGGCCAATACTTTTGGAAGTCGAAGTCGGGGCTGTTGTCGATGTCGTGGCATTCCAGGCACATCTGGACAACGCGGCCGGTCTTTTGACCGCTCATGTTCCCTTCGTTCTCACCGATCTTGAGCCGCAGCGCGGCGCGCAGTGATTCGATTTCCTCATCCGAGGCCGTTTCATCGCCACTCTCGGCGGCGACGTGCGAGGCCGCGGGGCCGTGGCAATTTTCGCAGCCGTTGCCCGTCATCAGCGGCGATTCTTTGAGACCCATAAAGCCCGACACGTAGGGGAAATACTGCTGGGGGTTCCAGCCCGTAACGTGGCAGCTCAAGCACTCGGGATCGTAGTGCCGCTGCGGGTCGAGTTTTACGAGCGTGTCGGTCGCATGAAAATGCGGCGTCTGCTCGAACAGGGCCGCCGCCTCGGTATGGCAATCGGCACAGACGGCACTCCCCGCGAA
>JBGTEU010000088.1:0-2468 GCA_041747595.1 Bythopirellula sp. | reverse complement strand
GCGGCTGGAAGCCACCACTACAAAGAGGACAAACACATGCGTTACATGCTGCTGAGCTACGACGACGAAAAATATTGGCAACAGGCGGGAGAAGGGGTCCACGCCGCGGCATTGGCCGAGGCGGTGGAACTCACGCACGATCTCGACCGCCAGGGAAAATACATCTTGGCGGCGCCGCTGGCGTGGTCCGATGCCGCCACGAGCGTGCGGGTACGGAACGGCAAGCCGGCGATTACCGACGGACCGTTTGCTGAAACGCGCGAAGTGCTCGGTGGATTTTATTTGATCGAAGCCGAGAGCATTGAGGAGGCCATCGCATTCGCGGCTCGCCACCCTGGCGCACGGGTGGGAACGGTGGAAATTCGACCCGTGATGGAAATCCCGGGGTTGCCTGAAAATTAGGGGTCATTCTGAGAAGAGTCGTACGACTCGAAGAATCTGGGTGCAATTTTCACACATTGTCAATACGTGAGTGTACTGCACACCAGATCCTTCGCCTCGCGGAACTCGTCTCAGGATGGCATTCACAACTACCTAAAACAGGAGCTAATCATGAAACGTATTCCCACAACTTGTTTTGTCGTCGCGTTGGCCTTTGGCTCGTCACTGGCGAGCGCCCAAGAAATGCCCGATATGCCCAAGCCGCAAAAAGAACACGAGTTTCTAAATAAATTCGTCGGCGAATGGGACACGGAAATGAAAGCCGAGGCCATCCCTGGAATGCCTGCCATGGAATGTACGGGGACACAGAAGGCGCGGATGCTGGGTGGGTTCTGGATCGTCTCTGAAGGAAAGGGCGAGATGATGGGTCAGCCGATCGAAAGCATCATGCAATTGGGCTACGACGCGAAGAAGAAAAGATACGTCGGCACGTGGAGCGACTCATGCAACGACCACATGTGGAAATACGAGGGGACTGTCGACGGGGAGACCCTCACGCTCAACACTGAGGGGCCCAACATGATGGAGCCCGAAAAAATGAGCAATTATCGCGAAGTCATCGACTTCAAGAGTCCCGATCACTATACGTTCACTTCGTCGATTGAAGGCGAAGATGGCAAATGGACCACCTTCATGACGGCGGATTTTAAGAAGAAGAAATAAGTTCATGTCATTCCGAAAGGAGCCGTGCGACTTGAGGAATCTGGGTTCAGCCCTTGCACATATTCCATGCGAGTAGGAATTGCAAACCAGATTCCTCGGTCGGCGAGCCTCTCTCGGAATGACAGCTACGTTTTGCTAAGCACTTTCAGAAAGAAACTCTCATGCAAATTCAACCTTATCTGTATTTTAACGGGCGCTGTGACGAGGCTCTGGAACTCTATAAAAAAGTGCTTGGCGCTGAAGTGAAGTTCCTCTTGCGATTCCGTGAGGGACCGCCTGAGGCCTGCGCGGGCGGGATGGTCCCCGATAATTGGGAAAAGAAAGTTATGCACTCCGAGGTACGCATTGGCGAGTCGACCGTCATGTTCTCCGACGGCAATTCCGATAAGACCGCGAAGTTCGATGGCGTGTCGCTCACCGTGATTGTGGCTGACGAAGGGGAAGCTGATCGCCTCTTTGCTGGCCTCGGCGAAGGGGGCCAAATGCAGATGCCGCTGGGCAAGACCTTTTTCTCGCCACGGTTTGGCATGGTGGCCGACAAGTTTGGCGTGTCGTGGATGGTGATTGTTCCCCAGGAAATGTAATTGCACTGGAAGCTCGTGTTGGAGATATCAAGTCCTCGATCACCGTCGATCAAATTGAACCTGTGAAGCCCGTGCGGAGATAATTTCCATGCTCACGTATATCCTGCTTGGCCTCGCGGCCGTTGTGGTTGTGCTTGTGATTGTCGTGTCGCTGCAGCCAAATGATTTTCGTTACGTGCGGACGGGAATGATCGACGCGCCCCCCGCGAAGGTGTTTGCCCAAGTCAACGACTTTCACCATTGGGAGGCCTGGTCTCCGTGGGCGAAACGCGATCCGAATGCGACCAACACATTCGAGGGCCCCACCGCGGGCGAGGGAGCCAAATTCGCCTGGGCAGGCAACAAAGAGGTGGGGGAAGGAAAAATGACGATCACCGGAAGTAAACCGAGCGAGTTGGTGGAGATCAAGCTTGAATTCTTGAAGCCGTTCAAGGCCACCAATACGGCAGAGTTTACGTTCACGCCGATGGCAAATCAAACGAACATTTCTTGGGCGATGTTCGGCAAGAACAACTTCATGAGCAAGGCGTTTGGGCTGTTCGTCGATTGCGAGAAAATGATCGGCAAGGATTTCGAGCAGGGTTTGGCCAATATGAAGTCGGTGGTAGAATCGCCGGGCGCAGACACAGTCGCAACTCACTAAGAGCCTATCCGAGAACCTTTGCGGCGCGTAATGCGGTGAGAGCGAACTGAAGATGCAAGAAGGCGAGATAGTTGGCGACTTTCTTTTCCCAGCGGATCAAGAGCCGTCGTGCGCGGTTGGTCCAGGAGTGGGTCCGC
>JBGTEU010000087.1:0-3225 GCA_041747595.1 Bythopirellula sp. | reverse complement strand
GGCCTTTGTAATTCGGTTGTCGTGGTGACCGAGCGAGAACTTGGCTCCGTGATTTGTGGTAAGGTCGCTCTTAAACAGTTACAGGCGTGGGGCGTTGGTGGTGACAATGTATGGGCGGTTGTCGTCAATCGTACAGAATTTCCCAAGCCCTTAGAAATATCTGAGATCCAAACGCAACTAGCCTGTGGAATGTTGGGAGTTGTTCCACTGGCAACCTCGGCTTCCTTCGACGAGGTGATCTCGAAAGCCGAAAGCGTAAACGCGAGCTTTGCGGAAATTGGAAATAGACTTATCGCAAATAAGGTCGTCGGCATGAAGCTCTAGTAAAAAACATTGGCTTGGTATGGGCATCCGTGAGGACTGCGTCTTCGCAGTTGCCGTCTACATTGACTGGGTCGCTTCAATCATGTGAAAAGAGACCACCGCGAAGAGGGTAGAATGCAAACGGGAAATTCGACATCCGGCGTATGTCGGAAAGCATGTTCTTACGGCCACCAATAAAGCTTTTTCAAGCTAGCGCTGAAGATAGATTTAAGAAGTTTAATACGCATCCGAATTAAATCCAGTGCGCATTCCTCCCAAGCTATTGCGCCCGCCCGCAGGGAACTCGAGACCTTCATAGCAACTGGACCAGTTTTAGCAAAGCAGGCCACGCCCATATACTGCCGCCGGACGAGCAAACCCGTGAGTGTAGCGGTACCTAGCAGCTATTGACGCAGACCCAGAGCCAAGGATAGGACCTGCGACTTTGCCCCCCGGATCCCGATTCAACGACCTCCCCAACTGCTGGTGATACCAACGATTGCGGTTGAGCTGCAGGCCCGTAACGGGATCAACCCAGCGGCCAGTATAGAGAATTTCGTTGTCAAAAGCACTTTTCTGGGTGGAGAGTGCCGCAAAACTAGCATCCAAATAGGTCTCTTCGCCGTACGGCGTGTAGCTATAGCGTTCGACCACCGTGCTATCCGGCTCCAAGAGCGCGGTGACATTAAAGTTGGCGTCGTGCAGATAGACGTGCGAGTCGCTGGGCCGCATTCGGTTGACGACCGCATCGACATAGTTCGGATGATAAGCGTACATCGCCGTGGGGGTGAATCGGTATCAACAATTCTCACGGATGGGCTCTTGAATAAGTATAGAAAGCCGTGAAGAATATGATAGAAGCGACAAAAGCACTTCTGTGGCTTCTTATGGTGTCTGGGCTTGCCGCTCCCCTCAATGCGGCTATTGTCGATCTTGTCATCTTGGCGGGGCAGTCAAACATGGTCGGCCAAGCTAACACCACTGCCACGATCCCCGGTACGAATCCTGCTGACAGTTTAGTGCCATTTTACTATGATGTGACCAATACAGATGCCAGTTTCGCCGATACATCGGGGCAAACATTTGGGAATCTCAAACCATGGCGATTTAATGCCTCATCGAATCGTTTTGGGCCGGAAATTTCTCTGGGCCGCGATCTTGTCAATTTGGCAGGCTTAAATCCCGCTTTGATCAAGATTGCTATAGGCGGTTCCGATATTGCCAGGTGGCTACCTCCTACTCCCGTAGACTATACAAAATTAGTTAATGCCGTCTCCGATGGTATCATCGAATTGCAGCTGGCCGGACACACAGTCAATCTCATGGGAATGGTGTGGCTCCAAGGTGAAAGCGATGTCATTTCTAGCGTACGAGCAGATGCTTATGCCAGCAACTTAAGCAACTTCGTCCATAGCTTTCGCTCGCACATGGATGCCAATTTTCCTGTGCTGGGGTTTCACGCGTTGCATGTTTATCTGGTGGAGCCTGCCAATTGGAAGAACGGCTCGTCTCCTGGCTCGGCCACGAATGCCAACATAGCAAAGGTGCATGGCGCGCTGGAAGAGTTCGCAGTCAATGATCCTCACGCAACCTATATTTTCACCGCGGACTTTACACAGTTTGAAGACAATTTGATCCACTTTAGCGAAGCGGATCAACTTGCGCTTGGTTCCCGCATCGCAGCAGCGATTCAGCAAAACCAAGTGCCCGAGCCTACGTACTTGTCGATTGTGGGTTGCATGATGGCTGGATTGGTGATTCTTCGCAGAACAAATCTTAGTCTGGCAAGTCAGCTGGATCTATAGAAATGAAGTTGGAAACGGCTCCAACACTCCTATACTTGCTTACCAGTTACACTACAGCTCCATCGGATAATGATTAAGCGAATCTTCTTCCAACTTTCCTTCTTGCTGACCACAACTGTTTGTTCGACCAGTTGTTCGGAAGAGATATTGTTCAATCGAGACGTGCGGCCCATCTTGTCCAACAACTGCTTTCAGTGTCACGGTCCGGACGAAGCACATCGTGAAGCCGACCTGCGGCTCGATGTACGGAAGAATGCCATCGACGATGCAAACGGGTACGCAGCAATTGTGCCCGGTGACGTCGAGGCAAGTGAGCTTGTGCGCAGAATTCTCAGTAAGGAAGAATTCGAACGGATGCCACCTGCAGAGAGTGGTAAGGAACTCTCTGCTCAAGAGGTCGAGACTCTACAGCAATGGATTGCTGCTGGTGCTCACTACCAAAAACATTGGTCCCTTGTGCCGCTTCCGCTGCCCGTTTCCACGGAGGGTTCGCTATCTGCAAAGATTGATCACCATGTTCTCTCCAAGCTTCAGTCGCATGGCCTAAGTTTTTCTCCTCCTGCTGATAAGCGTGCTCTGCTACGGCGATTGTGCTTCGATCTTACGGGGCTCCCACCGACATTGAAGCAAATCAAGCAATTTGTAGAAGATGATCGTCCTGAGGCCTTTGAAGAAATCATTGATTCCCTACTTTCGTCGCCCCAATGTGCCGAGCGCTTGACAAACGATTGGCTCGATGTCGCGCGATATGCCGACACTAACGGCTTCTCGATAGACGACCATCGTGATATGTGGGGGTGGCGTGACTGGGTCATCCTCGCCTTCAGCGAGAACATGCCATTCGATCAGTTTATTGTTGAGCAAATCGCTGGCGATCTGCTTCCCGATGCTTCTCCCAGGCAGATCGTGGCTACGGGGTTTCTGCGCAATGGCATGAATACTCACGAAGGAGGAGCATTACCAGAGGAATATCGAATAATTTCGGCGGTGGATAAAGTTGATACAGTAGCCACGGCATTTTTAGGGCTTACGCTCAAATGCGCGCAATGTCACGATCACAAATATGATCCCATATCGCAGAAGGATTTTTATCGACTTCTGGCATTTTTCGACAAAA
>JBGTEU010000086.1:0-2614 GCA_041747595.1 Bythopirellula sp. | reverse complement strand
TTCAAATACTTCGTGCGACCAAAAGCATTCACTGTCTCCTCCGTCACCTGCGAACACGAGATACGTAGTTGCACGGTTGCGTTGTCTTGCAAAAAATTCGCTATTCCACTACCAGAGAGTTGAGTGTCCATTAAACCAAGGGATCGAAGCCTAAGTTTCTTCAACTTTGATATTCCAGCATCCGTAACATCCGAACCATCCAGGGATAGCGATTGAACTTTGGGCAACAAGTTGACGTACCCACACGCTTCGTCGCAATTTGACGTGTCTTGTAAATCCACCTCCGTGGAAGCAAGTCGCAGGGAAAAAGGCTCTCTGGATAATACATAACGATGATCCACGATTCCAACACTGTGAGAAACCACCCCTTCGTTCCGCTGAATCGCGAGTCTCGCGACTTCGAGTGGCGCGTATACAATGATGAAGTCGAGTATCGCTAGGGTTCCGACCACCACAATCGGAATACGGGCATACTTCTTAAATGCGAGCGAAATGACTATCCCAAGCACGCCAAACGAAATTGTAAAAATCGCCAACCCACAGCAAAGTATCCAAAAATGTTCATCGTACCTGACCCCAAAGTCGAAGGGGAGGTTCTCGATATAATTCAACCTCAACTTGATCGGTAACATATATCCCACAATCGACGCAAATAGGACGGCCGAGCACCGCGCCGATTCAATAAAAAAAACGGCCATCGTAGCCAATGCGATTGGGATAGTAATCCAGATGCCAACGGACCTATAGATGGCCAAAATGCAGGCTATCGCAAAGACAGCTAGAAATAACGTACTTGTTTACCGTCCGGCGGGTAGGGGCACGGGTTGGGGCGATGTGAGCGTGTCGCGAAGGTAGGTGAAGGAGTCGAGCAGTCGCTGGGCGAGCGTGCGGATCACGGTCATGAGGCTGCCTTGGGCGAGAGCACCGGCCCAGGTGCGATTGCCGCCCCACACCTTGCGATTGACCACCGCCGGCCGAATCGCTTGCTCGCCGCGGAAGTTCGTCGCGTCCACGCCCGGCTGTCGCATGAATGTAAACAACGAGTCGAGATGTTTATACAAGAACGCCGCAAAGCGTTCGTTTGCCCGGTTGGTCTTGTTGGGATACACAAGTTTGTACATCTGGCTCCACAACCGGCCGGCCATCACCTTCAGGCCATGAGTCGTCATTTCGTCGGCAAGGTAGCGATCTCGAAACGCCAGCCCAGCTTTCAAAATCGCTTTCACTTTTCGCGGAAACACGAGCGCAGCACCACGGCCTCGCTCGATCAAATTCTCACAGCGACGCAGTAAGTGGGCCAAGCATTGCTGATGCTTGGCCGCTTTGAATTTGTTGTACACGCTCCAGCCATCATGCACCATTGATTCCGACCAGTCTCTGCCCAGCAGTCTTTCCGCCGGGCCAATGCTACGCGTCGGATCGACCTCATAAACCGTGGCGTCAAGCCCCACAAAGGCATGTAGCCAGGCCGTTTTTCCGGCGACCCGCCAGCCGGTCTCGTCGGCGACAACTTGCGGTGAACCTCGCACCGCTTGCCGTGCTTCTTCCGCCGCGATGGCAAGTTTGCGACCCGTTCGCAACACGCTACGGCAGCTACTACTGCGACTGATGTTCACCTCGAACAACATTTGGAACAGCCGCCGTACCTTGCCGTGACTAAGCCCAAGTTCTTTGTTGGCGAGAGCCATGGCCGCGTGGATGTGGGGGCCGAGTTGCACGGCCGCGGCGCCGCTGGCGTCGGACGTTTGCAAGGCATGACGACCTTGCACGTGACAGCCGCAGCCTTGACAATTTCCAACATCAATATTGAACTGCCGATGAATCACCGTGCGAGGAATCTCGGTTTGATACTGCACGACAGTTCCAGTCGTCTCAAGCTGCTTGCTTTGGCACTGGGGGCAGTTGTCAGGCAGAGGGACGTTGTACGTCTCGTCGATGTGCTCTGGCGCGGCCCGTCGCTGATGCTTGCCGTAGTCTTCGCCTTTCTTCCGCCCCGGTTTCTTTGGCTGCTCTTTAAGTTTTTTGCGAAAGGGTGCGGCTTGGCGTTTGCCCTCGCGTTCGAGCTTTTCGATGCGCGCGTTAAGCTGCTCATTCAACTTTTTCAGCTGCTCAATCTCGCGCTGGAGTTTTGCAATGAGTTCGCGCTGTTGCCGAATGATTTCTGCGGTATCCATACCGCCCAATCTGGCCGAAACACCCAGCTTATGGCAAGATCAGTTTTTCGAGCGGTAAACAAGTACCTCTTTTTTACCCAGCTACTTGGGCGCAGTAACAGCATTGGCAAGCTCTTCGCCCGCCGCAAACGCCCGGATATTCGCCACAGTGGTCTGGGCAATCGCCTGGAGGGCGTCGCTGGTAAAAAAGCCCTGGTGCCCAGTAATAAGCACATTGGGAAAGGTCAGCAGGCGGGTGAAGACATCGTCCTGGATCACCAAGGCGGAATGATCCTCAAAAAAAAGTTCCGACTCTTCTTCGTAAACGTCGATGGCCAGCCCGCCTAGCAAACCCTGCTTCAAACCGCCGATAACGGCCTGCGTGTCCACCAGGGCTCCACGACTGGTATTGACCAGCATCGCTCCTCTCCGCATGCCGGCGACGGCGGCGGCGTCGATCA
>JBGTEU010000085.1:0-3666 GCA_041747595.1 Bythopirellula sp. | reverse complement strand
GCCAACCGAGTCGCGCTACTGCTCGGTGCCGCTAAATAACCGCTTGCGGTTTCGCGGGACAACGCGCTCTGGAATTGTTAAAATCCACTCATGGATTCACGTTCTGACAAACCGCGCCTAGCAATCACGATGGGAGACGCTGCGGGCGTGGGGCCGGAAGTCATCGTCCGCGCTTGGAGCGATCCGCGCGTTCACGAAGTCTCCTCGCCCGTTGTCCTAGGCCATCCAGAAGTCCTTTGCCAGGCGATTGCGCTCGTTGGCGGCGACGTGAAGATTGCCGAGGCTACTGCAAATTCTGATCCCCGCACGATTCCCTGCTTGCCTGTGGGGAGCGACGCAGTGCTCGATGTGCCGCACGGGCAAGTCGACGGCCGCACGGGCCAAGCGGCGTACGAAGCCGTGATTCTCGCAATTGACGATACGCTTGCTGGAAAGTTCGCTGGCATTGTGACCGCCCCGTTGAGCAAAGCGGCGCTGCACGCCGCAGGGCATTTATATCCTGGGCACACGGAACTTTTAGCCGAGCGTTGCGGCGTCGCCGATTTCGCTATGATGCTGTTCTTGCCGGCGCACGAACTTCCCCCAGCGTCTACGAAACTACCGCCAGCTGGGCTCGGCGTAGCCCATGTGACGCTCCACATGGCGCTCCGTGACGTGTTCGCCAACCTCAACACAAACGCAATCTTCGAAAAATGCCGCCTCGCGCATCATGTGATGAGCGCGGGCTTCGGATTGGAACACCCGCGCATCGGCGTGTGCGCCCTCAATCCGCATGGCGGTGAAAGTGGGCTCTTTGGCGACGAAGAATCGCGGATCATCGCTCCTGCGGTGGAGCAAGCACGTGCCGCAGGCATTGACGCAATCGGCCCTTTTCCCACCGACACGCTCATGGTCCGTGCCCGCGACGGCGAGTTCGACGCCATCGTCGCCATGTACCACGACCAGGGGCATATCGCCCTCAAACTTTTGGGAATGCACCGCGCGGTAAACATCACGCTCGGCCTGCCAATCGTTCGCACCAGCGTGGCCCACGGCACCGCGTTCGACCGCGCGTGGCAAGGGACCGCCGAATCGACGGGCATGGTCGCGGCGATTGTCACCGGGGCTGCGCTCGCTCGTCGAAGAGTCGAATGACCGATTCCCAATGGCCAATCACTCGAAGAGGTTGAGGTGCAGTATTGTCCCGAATTGTAAGTACCGCGCCAAAATGACAAAACACTTCTCTTTGTCACGGAGTCCTTCCGTGACGCTCAGGAATTACCGGGCTTTCCGCGTTCGAGTGGTGACGATACTACCCGAAAATTGGCCAAAACGAATCGGAAAGTGGACTAACGGACGCTAGCACATAGGGACCGAAAGACTAAGTTCTCATGTCCTAACGTCCATAAGTCCTGCCGTCTTCTCAGACGTAGCTTTGGCCCGAACTATCCGGCAAAGAGCTGATAGCTGACGACTGAAAGCTTCTTCTTCAGTTGTCAAAGAACATGCCGACGCTTGGGCACGTCCCATTATCGCGATTTTTTAGGTGCTGTCAGAAGGTATTTTTGGGCCACGTGGGAGAAGAGATGAGAGGCCGGGGGTCAGAGGGCCCGACAATTTGCCAGGAGATTCGATGCCCTTTGGATTACGTCCGCAGTGGCGTGATTTCTAACTTTCCCTGAGAGCGCACTTCCATCTTCAGTTCGTAGGCGTTCAAGAGTGCCATCCCCAACAAGGGGTCGGTGTCGGCCTTATCAACGAGCAAGCGTCACACCTAGCCGTCCCACACCGCCTCGGCTTCGTAGACGTCGAAAAGGCACTCACTGCCATCGGAAAGAGTTCCACGGCCAATGCCTTGCCACTGAAGTCCCAGAGTAGTAGCGATGTGAGCGGGTGGCAACGAGAGTGAAGCAGTATAAACCGGTGTCAACTACCGCGTCGATCTCTAATTCGCGTTGTTGAGGTCCTCGAATGCTTATTTGGATGCGGGCCTCGCGGTCGTTAACGATGCCAGTGATCATAGTTTCTCCCGGCGCTCGCTCCCACCGAATCGATGGACATAATGCGAGCCGACCCGTACCATCCAGATCTGCGCCTCAGGAACACGCGCGCGCAGCTTATCACATGCTGCTAACTCATGTCCATCTACCTCATACATCCCGCTCTCGATGTCGATCACGGCGAACTTGCCGTTGTCGCTGGCCTTGAGTTGAGGACGGATGTCGTTTTCGTAGATAGCGTCGCCGCGCTCGGGGAATTCTTTCTTGCTGTACCGGCGCTTGAAGGAACTGCTAGACATCTTTCAATTCTCCTGCCTCGGCCTGGGTATTGTTTCGCTTTATTATTGTACTCTCCATTGGCAATTCGACCAAAGTCGTGCCTAGGGTCAGTTTCTTGTTGACCAAAGCTTACGATCCGGCGATTTAGCGTTCGCCTATCACACGCGCAAGAAGCCTATCACACGCGCAAGAATACGTCCGACGACGTAACCCAAATTCCTCTCCGCCGCGGCGGAAACAGCTTCTGACGAAATGACATTTATTTGGTTTGCTCGGCCAACTTGCGTGCTGCTAATTCCGCTTCTGCCGCCCCACGCTGCCTCGTCACCCGCTCGAATACCAGCGTTGTCTCGTCGCTCCAGTCGACGTCGCCCGGTTTGAATTGGAAGACCGTGGCGTCGATAGCGTCGGCGAAGCGGACTTCGAAGATTTCGTAGCGCACGAGCGGGTCGTGCGCTGGTTGGAGGCCGCTCAGAGTGTTGGCGAGCTCGGCGTCTGCCACGCGGCGGTATTCGATTACGTAGGGGAACAGATTGCTCTGGCCCACCAACAGCAGCACGTGGTGCGGCAATTGTTCGGGCCAAGGTTGTTCGTCGCTCAGGGGGGGGCAGAGTTCGGCGAATTGCTCGGGACGCCAATGGCCGACGAGAGCTTCGACGGCAAAGCCATTGAGTTGCGTCGCGCGCGGTGGGTCGAATTGAAATCGCCGCAAGAGCTCGGCCAGCATCTGCGAGATGCCTCCACGGTACTCGGCCGCGCGGAGCAGGTCTTCCCAGCCCGTTTGCGTGGGTGCGACAGCCCCATTGCCGCGCAGTCGCGCTTTGAGGTTCCCCACGTCGAGGCGATGCACCTGGCGGCCGCTGGGCAAATGGCGGTCGGTCCACAGGTAGCGGCCATCGAACACTTGCACGTAGCTAGCGGTCTTGTCGGTGACTTGGGTCTGCATTTCCCAGCGGGTCGTTCGCTGCGGTCCGGCACCGAGCTGCCAGTAGTTTCCCGAGCCGACCAGCGTTTCTTTGGCGAGGCGAGATTGATTTCTCAGGCGAGCGGTCACGTTGCCGCGGCGTTCCATCGTGGCCAGCACTTCGGCGAGATAGGCATCGCCGCTGCCGGTGGCCGATCGGGTTTCCTGGGCACGGGTCGCGTGGGGTGTGGTGGTGACGAGTAAGAGTAACACAAGCGATGTTAGACCCGGGGGGTGCAACCCCCGGGCTTGGTGTGCGTTTGGGGAGTGGCACAACCGGGCTAGCATGATTGCAAGCCGCGTTAAGCTACGCAAAATGGTTTTCCTTTGCCGGTTTTGCCGGATTTTCCAAAGATTCCGGTTGTACGATGCCGAACCATTACTCACCGGGAGACTATCTCGAGTTACGAGGTCGATTCCCCTTGGCCGCAAGCCGGCGGATCA
>JBGTEU010000084.1:0-5263 GCA_041747595.1 Bythopirellula sp. | reverse complement strand
AGGGCTTCAATCGCTCGGCGAACGCGCGGTACTGTTCGTAAATCGCCTCGGCGTCGAGGGCGTGAAATTCCTCGGAGGGGAGCATCGCGGCCAGTAGTCGATTTTTCTCGGCAGTGTTGTGCCTTACCTGATCGCGGAATGTGTCGCGATACATGTCGCCTAATCGCACGGCGTAGGAGCGGCCCACCTTGTCGCGATAGCACGGCCCGATGCCGCGCCCCGTCGTGCCGATGTTCTCGCCATCAGAAGTGTTGCGATCCATCGCGCGATCTTCGGCAAAGTGCCAAGGGAAAATCACATGAGCTCGATCGCTGAGCTTGAGATTGTCGTAATCTTCGACGTTGCGCGCCGCCAATTCGTCGAGTTCCTCAATCGCCTTGGCGGGATTGATGACCACGCCGCCGGCGATCACGCAAGTCACTCCCGCCGTGAGCACGCCGCTGGGGAGCAGCGAGAGTTTGTAGACTTCCCCCCCGACCACCACGGTGTGCCCGGCATTGGCACCCCCCTGGTAGCGAACGACAATGTCGTGGTCGCGGGTCAACAGGTCGACGATCTTGCCCTTGGCTTCATCGCCCCATTGCAGTCCGATAACACAAGTCCCTGGCACTCGCCATTCCTCCGAAACATGGGCTCCGTAGCACAGGACAGAATCGCACCTTGCGAACTCTCGCCCCGGGCCTACGATAAACAAACGACTCGATTGTAGCTGAACCGCCGCCGCGCCGACACGGGGTGGCGACTTTTTGCTGTTCTCCGCCAGTTTGTATATCGTTCCGGAACCTGCTTCGCTCTTTCAACACCCGCCGCAAGCGGCGGGGCCAAATTGTGCCCTATGGATATCGCCTACCAAATCGCGGCCATCGTCTTGCTGTTGCTCTCGCTGGGCGTTGGCTGGCTCCTGACGCTGGTGGCGATGCCGGGCAACTGGCTGATCGTGGTGGCCGCCGGGGTCTATGCGTGGCTTGGTCCGCAATCGGGCGTGACTCAAATCAGTTGGAACACGATTTGGGTGCTGATCGTTCTGGCAGTCATAGGTGAGATTGTCGAGTTCCTCGCCGGGGTCGTGGGGGCCAATCGAGCGGGTGGCAGTCGCCGTGCAGCAGTCTACTCGCTCATCGGTTCGTTGGTGGGAGCGATCGGCGGGGCGACCGCCGGGATCCCCATTCCCGTGATCGGGTCGGCGATTGGTGCCGTCGTGGGCGGAGCGCTGGGGGCCTTCGGCGGGGCGGCGATCGCCGAGCACTCACTCGGCGAACAAATGCAGCAATCGATGAGAGTCGGCCAAGCCGCATTCTGGGGCCGGCTGTTGGGAACCGTTGCCAAGTCAGTGGTCGCCTCGGTGATGGTCGTTACCGCAATCGTGGCTATCTGCGTTTGAGGTCGCCCTTGCATTTTAGGCTGCGTGTCCAAACAAGATTGACAAACAGTGAGTTTTCATCGAGGGCTACGACTCACCCCGTCGGCCATTGGCGGCAATACTCGTAGAGCGCCATCGCCGTGGCGGTTGCCACGTTGTAGCTGTAGGGCATGCCCCACACGGGGATTTCCACCACGTCGTCGAGAAGCTCAAGCACTTCATCGGTGAGTCCCGTACGTTCGTTACCGATGACGAGCGCGGTCTTGCGATGAAATTGATAGTGGTGCATGTCGACCGAATCGGTCGTTTGTTCCAAGCCCACCAAACGAAAGCCGTTTTGTTTGAGACCGACGAGCACCGGCGGCAATGTGCGGTGAGTCACAATGCGGATGGTGTCGGCCCCATCGCGGGCGATCTTGCGTTCGAGCTTTGCCGGGCCGGTGCAGATAATCTCACTGAGCCCGCAGCAACTCGCAGCCCGAGCAATCCGCGAGAGATTCACGTTGCTCCGCAGCGGTGCGCAGACCAGCAGCAATTGCCGTGCTTGAATCAGTTCCCGAGGGGGTTTATGCCGTTGGTGTTCAAACAACTTCGGTAATCTCCTTTGAGCGAACCGACATGAGACGCTAAGCTGAAGCGGACCATCACCGAGTAAGAAAGCATTCCTCAAAATGTCATCCCGAGGGGAGCCGTGCGACCCGAGGGATCTGGTTGGCAGCATCTTCTCGCATGGAAAACGTGCGAGGCTCGAAGCCAGATTCCTCCAGTCGTACAACTCCTATCGGAATGACACTTAATAATCCGCACTGCCATGCCCACCAATCCCCGCAATCTGATCGCTTGGATTCTGCTCGCTTGCATGCTCGCCATGGTCGGTTGGTCGCTCTTGGGGAGTGACCTGCCGAGAGCTGATTTTACTTTGATCAACCCGAGCGAAGTCAAGAGTGTCGATCCCGCGCTGATCACGGGCCAACCCGAGGGCCGCATTGCCGGCGCCATCTTCGAGGGCTTGCTGCGTTATCACCCCGAAACGCTTGAGCCTATTGCCGGCATGGCGGAGCGCTGGGAAATCTCTGACGACGGGCTCGTCTACACCTTATACCTGCGCAACAATGCGAAGTGGTCGGACGGAACGCCCCTGACGGCCCGGGACTTTCATTATTCGTTCCGCCGGTTTCTCGATCCCCGCACGGCTGCGGAATACGCCTACCAGGCGTGGTATCTCAAGAACGCTCGGCAGTACAGCAGTGGAAGCAGCGGCATCGAAGCAGGAGACGACGTGGAAGTGGAACTCAACCTCCCGGTTGACGCGCCCAACACACGGCGTGGTGAAGTCATCCGCGGCAAATTGGTTCGCGTTGAGGAACGTGGAAATGAAGAACGGACGTTCGTCGTACAAATCCCCGGCGACGAAGTGGCGTTCTGTCCCACCGACGATTCCCATGCCGCCAGCCGTGAGCCTCCCGCCAATTGCCGATGGTGTCGACAAGTGCTCTTAGACTTTCGACAAGTCGGCATTGAAGTCGTCGACGATCTCACACTGCGACTCACGCTCGAACATCCCACGCCGTACTTTTTGGGCCTCTTGGCCTTTTATCCTTTCAGCCCAGTGAATCAAGCGTGTTTGGAAGCCCATGGATCGCCGCAGTGGACCAAGGCCGACAAGATCGTGACCAATGGGACCTACAGAATCGCGTTTCGCCGGATTCGCGATCGCTTCCGTCTCGTGAGAAATGAACACCACTGGGACAGTGACAATATAAAACTCGGCGTGATCGACGTCTTGGCGATGGAGTCGATCACCACGGGCCTCAATATGTTTATGACCGACGAAGTAGATTGGATCACCGACGTACCACCACCGGCCTTGCGCGTCCTGCTGAAAGAAGACCCACCCCGGGACGATCTCAACCCGCAACCCTATTTGTCGGGCTATTACTATTATTTGAACACGACGCGCAAGCCGTTTGACGACGTGCGGGTCCGCAAGGCGCTGTCGATGGCGGTGGATCGCGAGGAAATCACGACTCGATTGCTTCCCGGCGGCGAAATTCCCAGCTACAGCCTCGTTCCACCGGGAATCCCCGGCTATGAACCGCAAAAGTGCGCACCAGAGAATCCCGACGAAGCACGCCGCCTGTTGGCCGAGGCGGGCTATCCCGAGGGGCACGGCTTCCCCCGCATCGACATTCTGTACAACACGCACGAATCGCATCAAGCGATTGCCGAATTGGTTCGCAAGCAATGGCAACGTGAACTTGGCATTTCTGTCCGCACGCGAAATGAAGAATGGGGTTCGTATCTGTCCAGCCTGCAGACCAAGCAATATAACGTCGCCCGCCGTGGCTGGATCGCTGACTACAACGACCCGAATACCTATATCAACATGTTCGTCACCGACGGCGAGCAGAACGTCGTCGGCTGGAGTAACGCCCAATACGACCAACTGGTACAAGCGGCCATGACGGAAGTCGATCCCGACAAGCGGCTCCGCATGCTCGAACAAGCCGAGCGAATTCTCATGGAGGAACAGCCGATCATCCCCCTCTATTCCTATGTCGCTAAGAATATGGTGAAGCCTTACGTCCGCGGGTTCTACACCAACAGCCAGGACGATCACCCCCTCTGGGCCATATGGATCGACCGCGAGAGCGAGGGTCCCAACGAATTCATGAAAGGTCGGCAATGATCGCATTCATGCTTCGCCGACTGCTGTGGATGGTGGTTACGCTGTGGGTGGTGTTCACCGTTTCGTTCTTTTTGATGCGGAGCGTCCCGGGGGGGCCCTTCAGTAGTGAACGAAACCTCGAACCCGAGATCAGGAAGAACATCGAAAAACGCTACAATCTCGACAAGCCGCTCGTCGAGCAATACTTCACCGAATTGGGGAATGTCTGTCGCGGCGATTTGGGCTACAGCTTTAAGCTCGGTGATTACACCGTGAATCAAGTCATAGCCGAGGGGCTACCCATTTCGGTGGCACTCGGAGTGTTGGCGTTGATCTTTGCAACGACGTTGGGACTGGTGGCGGGCGTAACTTCCGCCGTCTTCCGCGGCACATGGGGCGACGTAGTGCTCATGTTGATCGCCACGATGGGGATCGCGCTCCCGAATTTCGTGATCGCCGGCATTTGCATTATTTTATTTGTCTTCTTGATTCCGATCTTTCCCGCGGCGGGCTGGGGCGATTTCGATCAGCTCTTGCTCCCCGCGTTTTGCTTGGGGGCCCCCTATGCGGCCTATGTTGCCCGTATCGCGCGGACCAGCATGCTCGACGTGCTCTCGCAAGATCACATCCGCACGGCCCGGGCCAAAGGGGTCGGCCCTGTGCGCGTCGTGATCGTTCATGCTCTGCGCGGGGCTCTGCTCCCCGTGGTGTCATTCCTAGGACCGGCCGTGGCGGGAATTCTCACGGGTTCGCTCGTTGTGGAACAAATCTTCGCGATCCCAGGCCTCGGTTCACACTTTATCCATGCCGCCTTGCAGCGTGATTACACGCTCGCCATGGGTTTAGTGCTGCTCTACACCGTGCTGCTGTACGTGATGAACTGGATCGTGGATTTGTCGTACGCGGTACTCGACCCGCGCGTGGAGTTGCAGTAACTATGTCGAGCGACGTTGTGAAACCAATCGACACGCCAGCCATCCCGCGGCAAGCGACTAAGGGAATGTCGCTCTCGCAGGATGCGTGGCGGCGGCTCAAGAAGAATCGCGTGGCGATGTTGTCGCTCGCGGTGCTCACCACGATCTGCGTGTTAGCTTTTCTCACGCCCCTGTTGCCATTGCAGGCCCCCGACGCCGCCCAAACCGAATTGCAATATTCCGAACCGCTGTTGGGGCCATTCTGGCTGCGGACGTTTAAGCTCGATGAAGAAGCAATCGCCCGCACGCCGGAAGCAGTCG
>JBGTEU010000083.1:0-2543 GCA_041747595.1 Bythopirellula sp. | reverse complement strand
GGTGCCGTTGTAGTTGGTGCCGACGTTGCCGATCACGCTCGCGGGGCTCGCGGCCCCCATCGAAGTCAGCATTTCGGCGACGTTGCGAATCCGAGTCTCGGGGTCCTTGGCCATCGCCCCTTGCACGATGCCGCGATAAGGCTCGCTCAGCGCATTGAGATCCGGCTCGGCGGTGAGGTGCTTCATCAGCACTTCGCCGACGCTTTCCCCCTCAAAGGGAACATGGCCGGTGAGCATTTCGTAGAGAATGATGCCCAACGCGTAGGTGTCGATTTCCTTGCCGTAGCGGCCGTTGGCGATTTCCGGAGCCATGTAATGCACGGTCCCCACGCTCTCGGTCTGCCCGCTGCGGCGGCTGCAAGAAATGAATTTCGACAGACCGTAGTCGCCGATCTTGACGGTTCCTTCATCGAGAAAGATGTTCGCCGGCTTGAGGTCGCGATGCACGATGCCGTGGTCATGCAGATAGGACACGCCCGCGGCGATTCCCGAGAACCAATCGATGGCGAGTTCCACGGGCATGCCATGCGGGTGGCGGTCGATGGCGTCTTCGAGCGACTCGCCCGAGACATATTCCATCACCACCCAGCGGTCGTCGCTGTCATCGGTCTTGATGTCGTAAAGCGCGACGAGGTTCGGGTGCTGGAGATTCAAACAGTGGGTCACGCCGCGGAGCTCCACGTCCAAATTGCGGCGAATTAATTTCAGCGCGACTTCTTTTCCCGCGTCGCTCACCGCGTAATAGACTTCGCCGAATCCGCCGCGACCGACGCCCCGTTTGATCGTGTACCCGGCGAGTGGTTGTGACCCACTCGGGTACGTGAAGCGCGGACCGCCCTTGGGCCGATCTTCGGGCTCAGATTGCAGAGGTTTAGCGGTCATTGCTGGTTGAGTTGCTAGGGCGAACACTTGCCGGGCCACCTATGTTAAATTGTCGTGCTTTCGTCGAGCGAAATGCGAGTCGTTTTTGGTTAGGAGGTGAGTAAGTGAGTAAGTTAATAAGTGAGTAAGTAGATTTCATGATCTAGTCGCACCTACTCACCTACTCACATCCTCACCTCTTCCCACGTGGCCATATCACTCGGTTCAGCACTTCTCTCATCTTACCTTGATCTGGCACGTCTTCTCAAACCTCTTCGAAACTCAGGGCAAACTCTTCCCCCGCCAGCCGGCAATTTGCTGCAATTGTGCCGCTCGTGCCGCCGGGGTGGTCGTCAATTTCGACCATTTCGGTCGAGCGAAACTGCAATTCCTCGCCGCGGCGAAACAACACCAAGTCGCTCGTCCAAGCGGGGCAATGGATGTGGCTGTGAACTTTCGGGCCGAGCACGCAGCTCTCGCTCATCAAGACCACGGCGTCGACCGACGGTTCGGTTTTGTGTTTGGATTCAATCCGCAGCACCGCGGTGGCACTGAGCGTATGGGGCTTTGCAAACCGCAGCCGCAACGAATCGCCGAGTTCAATGAGGGCACCGTCGCGGAGCACGGTCGATCCCGTCAGCGCTTGGCCGTTGACCGCAACGTCGTGAATCGGCGTGAGAATGTAATTCTCGCCCTCACGGCGGATCATGGCATGGCGTCGCGAGAGATCGGCCCGCACGGGGATGTCGATTTCGCTCCCTGGCGTCGGCTGACCTATGACCACTTCATTTCCCATGCACACCATGAAGCCGCCGACCTCGTCGATCCAGGTGATGAATCGTTTGCCGCGGGTTTGTTCGGTACTCATCGTGTCGTCCGCACCTTTTTTTCGCCACGCAATCGTGCTGGCGAACGGGTGACTGAAGCGTTTCGCTGCCGGGGAAAATTGTGCCCGCGGTGCGGCGGGTGATTTCATGCCAACCGCTTGCCACGCCCGTCGGCGGGCCTCGAGCGCCGGCGGATATTCTGAAGCCAATTCTAACAGCGCATCGGCCTGGCTGAGTACCGTCGTCCAATTCTCGCTTGCGACCGCCGCGTGGAGAGACGCCACCAGGGGCCGCAGTTTTTCGGCACTTTGCAAAAGCTGCTTCTGCCGCGCGGCGATTTCCGTTGCCAGCGGATCCTTGGCCGAAGGCAACAGTTTTGCCGCGCGGTCGAGCATTTCGCTGGCAGAGGCAAATTCGCCCACGTGGGCCCGCTGCTTGGCTTGCGAAATGAGGAGCACGACAAGCTTCCAGCGTCGCCGTTCATCCCCGCCGAGTCGGCGTTGTTCGAGTTTGGCAATCTGTCGCTCAGCCAAGGCGGTTTCTCCACGTGCCAAAAATTGGCGGGTTTGTTCCAAACCGAGGCGAGCCTGTTCCTCGCGGAATTGATTCACGAGATCCTCGCTGCCGTTCAATCGTAAGGCCTGTTGAATGTCGTGCCAGCCCGCGACGCTATCACCGGCGGCAAGCTTGCGTCCCGCGCGATCGACCAGCCGCGAGGCCACCTCATGAGAGAGTCGCTTGGCGGGGAGAAAACCACGCACCGATTCGCGGCTCAACAGGGCGGAGGCCTCGTCGCACCGCCCTTCGTTGAGCGCGATTTGGGCCGTCCGGATTTTCATACGCCAAGTGGGAAAC
>JBGTEU010000082.1:0-5815 GCA_041747595.1 Bythopirellula sp. | reverse complement strand
GACATGTTATCGTCACCTTTGAAAAACTAGGTACAAGCACCCACTCCGTGAAAGTTGAACTCACATGGTGCCGCTTCGATCAACGTCACCAATACACCAGCGGCGGAAGATTTATTCTGCCGCTCGGTAGAACCGCTTAGTAAGCAGACGGCCTTGCGGTGTGCGTGGCACCTCTTGGTCGCAGTGTTATCCCCGTAAGGGGGTATTTTGGGCTCCCCTCCCTCGGAGAGGGCGGTTGCCAAGTGGCGGCCGCCCTCTCTTTTTTTTGGGGGGAGTGAGTAAGACCGACCCTTGCATCCTCCACCTCGCTTGCGGTTTCGCGAGCAAAGCGGTGGCACAAAAATCGTTGCTGCATCCACTTGCCAATCTGCGATAATAAGGCCCCGTGAAACGTGCGCGCGTTCTTTGATACCCAAATCCTTGCAAGGAAACGACCGAAAACTCGTGCGCGCCTTGCGCGAATTGTCTGCTTGGCAACAAAACCATGCGCGCCAACCTGGACAACCTGACAAACCTTGCCAACCTGAAATTCCGCCAAGAATTTTTGGCCGCGAAGGCGAGCAAGTGCCTTGTCTCAAAGATTTGGGCAAGTCTCGGCACATTACTTACTCACCTATGCACTTACTCACCAAAAAACCTTCACCAAAAAATCCTTTGACACGAATGCCCCATCGGCAGTATGCTAACCGCCGCTTCGGCAGCGTGCCCGGAACCACGCCGCCAAATTCTTTCCCGTACTTTGCGCACCATGCGCGGAGAGGAGCGATCTCATGTCGCGGGTCTTTTTAGGGGCGTGTCTAGTGTTGTTAGCCCTGTCTCTTGTTTTTCCATATCAGATTGCGGCTCAACAAGAGGGTGAAAAAGAGAATAACGGCAGAGCAGGGGAATATGGGGGCGCTGGCGGCTATGGAGGGGAGTACGGCGAGGGCGGCGAATATGGTGGTGCTCCGAAATCCCAATCCAAAACTTCTAAACCAGCAGATCGCGAACGCGATACCTACACGGCCGAAGAGATCAAGGCCGCATTGGATTCTCCTCTGAAGACTCCGCTGCAATATGAGGATCAGCCCCTGAATGAAGTCATCCACGTCTTGCAGGAAGAATATGAACTACCGTTTGTGTTTGACAATGCCGCCCTTGAGGAAGTGGCGATCAGCCCGGAGACAGAGATTACAGTCAATCTCCGTAATATCTCATTGCGGTCGGCTTTGAAATTAATCCTGCGCCAGCCCGGTCTGGAGGGCCTGACTTTCATTTTCGACAACGAAGTCTTGCTCATCACCACCAAAGACAAAGCCAACGAAAACTTGGTCGTGCAGGTCTATCGGGTTGACGATCTGATTAAGGATTATTCCCAGCAACCGGGGGGAAACAAAAAAAATCCCTATCACTCCTTGGTACAAACGATTGCTGGTTGCGTACAGTATGACTCTTGGGCGATCAATGGCTCGGGCGAAGGCGCAATTCAACTGATGCAGCCTGGCATTCTCGTCGTCACCCAAACCCATGATGTTCATGATCAAGTGCAAGACTTGCTTGAGAAGATTCGAGCAGCACGCACGGCAATCGATCAATCGAGTCATGGGGGCGGCAATTTTTGACGGCTTGCCGAGCCGCCAATACGTGCGATGATGCACGCACTATGCAGATTGGCTCGACACTGATCGTTGATACGTTTGCCGAAGCGTTTCGCATGCGGTTTGTGCGATTGATCGTGACCGCGGCGGACGACTATTGGCTCGACGCCGCGCTGCGCGAAGTCACCGGCTACGGCACGTCGGTGATTGGCTGCGATGCCGAGATCGGCATTGAACAGCCTCTCGCCCAAACCGCGACGCCCGATGGGCGACCAGGCGCGGCGGTATTGGCGTTCGGCCTGACGATACAGGCATTGGCCCAAGCGATACCCAACCGCGTGGGTCAATGCCTGATGACCTGCCCCACCGCCGCCGTTTTCGATGGGCTGCCCAAGTGCGACGAGACAATCCCGCTGGGAAAATTCTTGCGCTTCTTCGGCGATGGGTTTCAGAAAAGCAAAGTCCTGGGAGACCGCCGCTTTTGGCGTATTCCCGTCATGGATGGTGAGTTCCTCATAGAAGAGGAATTGGGAATCGCCAAGGGGGTCGCGGGGGGGAACATCATCCTGCAAGCAACCACCAGCGATACCGCACTGGCTGCGGCGCGGCGGGCGGTTGAAGCGCTGGCAGCCTTGCCGGGAATCATCACCCCCTTTCCGGGCGGGGTGGTCCGCAGTGGCAGCAAAGTGGGTTCGAAATACAAAGGCATGGTCGCATCCACAAATGACGCGTTTTGTCCCACTTTGCGTGGACGAGTACCGACAACTCTGGTCGAGGGAGCAAATTGTGCTTACGAGATTGTTATCGATGGTGTGGATGAATCAGCGGTTGCCGCAGCGATGCGAGCTGCCATTCAAACGGCAGCCGGTGACGGGGTGCTCGCCATTTCGGCAGGCAATTATGGTGGTAAGCTCGGCAAATTCCATTTCCCATTGCGCGAACTTCTAATAAAATGACGACTCTCAAATTGTGCATTTCCGAGACATTGCCAGCGGTATCTGGGTGGTCTCTCCGCAAGCACACGGAATTCTTAGTTTTTTGTCACGCAATGAAACTTGTGCCCCCTGGAAAACTCGCTTTGTAGCGGTAAAGATAAACACTCTAAATAGTTGCGTACTGTTAGCGCCGCTTGTTAAACTTGCAGTTCCCGTTCGCCGTTGACGCTTGCGTTCGATTCTCTTCAGGACTTTGTGAGTAGTATGACTTCCAACACTGATGCCTCCCAGTCGGTAACCACTCCGACGAGTACTTCGTCGCAGCTCGACCCCCAACTCGCTTCCGTCGAAACCGCGGTCGAAAGCACTTCAAGCGATTCAAGCACATTGGAGCCAACGCCGACGGAAGAATCTGCCGATCAACGCCCCAGCGATCGAATTCAAATCGGCTCGCAACGCTCCACCGATGCGAGCGAGCCTCTTCTTAAAGCCAAGCCTATGAACCCCGGTTCCGAGGTCAAGCCAGAACCGAAAAAGTCGAACTATCCCCCTCCCAACATTCGCGATGCACTCACGCCCGAGTTGGAACAAGAACTCGCCGCCGCGCTGGGGGGCGAATCTCTTGATTCCATCATCGAAGATTCAACCGGTACCGCAACGACCGGCCCCGAACTGTCCTCCGACACGCGCATCACCGGCACGGTGGTGAGCATTCACCGCGATGACATTTTCATCGACCTCGGCGGCCGCAATCAGGGGGTCCTCCCGCTCAAGCAATTTGAAAAGACGACTCCCCCTGAAGTCGGCGCGCAGCTCGAAGTCGTCGTGTCGCGATTCAACAACGATCAAGGTTTCTACGAACTCTCGCTGACAAACGCCTCGGTCGACGTCGGCAATTGGGAGGAAGTGCAAGAAGGCCAACTGGTGGACGTCAACATCACCGGCGCGAACAAGGGAGGACTCGAATGCCAGATCTCCGGCATCCGCGGTTTCATCCCCATGGGTCAGATTTCGATTTACCGCGTCGAGAACCCGGAAGAGTTCGTCGGCCAGCGGCTCACCTGTGTCATCACCGAGGCCAATCGTTCGCGCAAGAATCTCGTGCTCAGCCATCGGGCCCTCATGGAACGCGAGCGGAAAGAACAAAAGCAAAAACTCTTGGCCGAACTCGCCCCCGGCGAAATCCGCGAGGGGACCGTGCGGAGCCTGCAAGATTTTGGCGCCTTCGTCGATTTGGGCGGCGTCGACGGCATGATTCATGTCAGCCAATTGAGTTGGGACCGCGTGACCCATCCCAAAGACGTGCTCACGGTGGGCCAAGCCGTGAAGGTGAAGATCGAAAAGATCAACCAAGAAACCGGCAAGATTTCGCTCGGCTACCGAGAGCTTGCCGCGAACCCTTGGGATGAGGCGGAACAAAAATTTCCCGTCGGCGGCCGCGTGTTGGGCACCGTTTCCAAGCTCATGCAATTCGGTGCGTTTGTAAGGCTCGCCCCCGGCGTGGAAGGCTTGATTCATATCTCGGAAATGGGCCACGGCCGCGTGCAGCGCTCCAGCGACGTCGTGAGCGAAGGCCAGGAAGTCGAAGTGAAAGTCGTCTCCTTCGATCGCGACGCACAGCGGATCGGCCTTTCACTCAAGGCTTTGCTCCCTCCACCGGAAAGACCAAAGCAAGAACCCCGTGAACACGGACATCCGCCGGCCGAATCATTGCAACGTAGGCAGAAGGAATCCGACAAACACCTCAAAGGCGGCATTAGCGAGCCCAGTGGTGGCGAAAAATTCGGCCTCAAATGGTGATTCTGCCGAATCGGCAAGAGCCATGGCCATTTCGGCGGATCGCGCGGTCCCTTTCGGGGTTAGAATAGAAGTGTCCTCCTTTCCCCTTGGTTCGAACCCGCCATGCTACTCCGCATTCCAATTGGACGAGCACTCACATGCCTCATCTTGCTGGGGTCGTGCTGTGCGCAAGCGGTTCTCGCGATTGAAACCGTCTTGGTGAATGTCGATGGCCGCGCAAAGCAATTCACCGGCAAGGTGGTGATCGAAGATTCCGTCGGCAGCATGTTGCTCGAAACCGACGAAGGAGCCATGGTGCAAATCATGGCCGACACCATTCAGAGCCGCAAAAGCAATACCCAGGAGCTTAAGCCGCTCGACAAGGAAGGAATGGCCAAACGGTTGCTCGAGGAAATGGGCCCCGGCTTTCAGGTTTATCAATCAAAGCACTACGTGATCGTGTACAACACGACGCGCAAATACGCGCAGTGGACAAGCTCGCTCTTGGAGCGGCTTCAAAAAGGGTTTCTTGGCTATTGGAAGAAGCGCGGTTGCGACGTCAAGGAACCCGAGCTGCCGCTGCCCGTGGTGATCTTCGGCGACAAAGCGTCTTATCTCCAATACGCCCGCGAGGAACTCGGCCCCGCCGCCAGCTCGGCCATCGGCTATTACAGCCTGCAATCCAACCGCATCACCATGTACGACCTGACGGGGATGCAAGCCCTCCGCCGCGAGGACAGCCGTCGCGGTTCCTTGCACGACATCACCGCCATGCTCAGCGAACCCGACGCAGCCCCCTTGGTGGCGACAATCGTTCACGAAGCGACGCATCAAATCGCTTTCAATTGCGGGCTGCAAAAACGATTTGCCGACAACCCCGTCTGGCTCGCCGAGGGTCTCGCCATGTTCTGCGAGACTCCCGACCTCTTTAGCAATCGCAGTTGGGGTGGCATCGGCAAGGTCAACTACGAGCGCTGGGACCGGTACCGTGACAATGCGAATGACGACAAAATTGGCACTCTGCAGAGTCTGATCGTCGACGACAGCCGCTTCCGCGATCCCCGCACGGCGGTCGACTGCTACGCCGAGGCGTGGGCCTGGACGTACTTTCTCATCACTTGGCACACGGACGAGTATGTAGCCTATCTCAATGCGATCTCGAATAAGCCGCTCTTAACTCCGACGGATAAAGAAGGCCGCCTCGCCGATTTCACGAAGCACTTCGGCAGCGATTTCGCGAAGCTCGAAGACGAGTTTTATCGCCGCATGTCGCGAATCGAGTAAAAAGGGCCCGTTCGCCCGGCCATTCTCACCCCCTGTCACACGGCGTGAAGTTCGCTAAAATGCTGAACTCAGATGGATTCCGCATTCCGCACTCGACATTCTGCAATCCCTAGGCTCCCTTAGCTCAATTGGCAGAGCAACTGACTCTTAATCAGTAGGTTGTTGGTTCGATTCCAACAGGGAGCACTGTCTTAAAAGTTTAGCATTAAAGGACTTATGAAAAGAATGCTCGCGTAATTT
>JBGTEU010000081.1:0-1658 GCA_041747595.1 Bythopirellula sp. | reverse complement strand
GGCAATATGGCTACGGTGGTCCTGACCTTGGGAATCCTCGTCGTAATCTTCGCGATTGTTGCTTCGCTTTCGCGGGGAGGTATCTTGGCGATGGCCAGTGCCATCCTTGTGGCTGCGATCATCTATGCGCGAATTGGTTTGCTCACTTCGACTCACTTAATTGCCGCGGTACTGTTGGCTGTAATTACAATGGGCGTGCTGTCGATCAGCGGCGATTATGAAAGCGTCACCCAACGACTCGACACTCTCACATCGCAATCTGTCGAGGAACTCGATGCCAAGGGCGGCCGACGGCGCATTTGGTCGGCTAACGTCGCCGCCTTTCAAGCAGGTTGGCTCACGGGTGCTGGAGCGGGTTCCCATCGATTCGTTTATCCGCTCTATGTGCAGGACTCGATTCCTCAAGAATATACACACGCCGAGAATGGCTATCTGCAAGTCGCCACGGAAAACGGCTTGCCCGGGCTCGTCTTGCTCGCGTCGGCCGTCGTCGTTTGTTTTTCCTGGTGCGTACGAGCGCTACGAAATGCAGACAACCGCCAAGCACAAATCATCGCCGGGGGGATTACCGCGGCGCTGAGCGCCAGTCTTATTCACTCGGTCGTAGATTTTGTTTGGTTCATCCCCGCTTGTATGACTATTACGATCCTGCTCTCCGCATGTGCCTTGCGCCTAGCGCAGCTAACCTCTCCCGAATCTTCTCGACATAGCTACCAGACTCATGTCACGTCGCTCTCCAAGTTCAATCTGGCCTTGGGGACTTCGCTCGCGGGACTGTGGGCTGTAGCAACGCTTTATGCCGCGGCGCACACTTCCCTCGAATGGGATGCTTACTTGCTCGCCGACAACGCCAATCAGACAATTGCCGAGAGGCGCGTGATTACCGCCGAGAACAATCAGGCCCAACTGATCGAAGCGGAACAACTCAATTCCGCGTCGATGCTTTACCACCTTGCCAACGTGGTCCAGAACTATCCCCAGTCGGCACGTGCCCATGTTCGATTGGCAAGCATTCTCTTAAATCGCTTTGAAACGGTGCAGCAACAGAGCGAAAACGCGATGACCGTTGGCCAAATTCGTGAGGCCGCGCAGGCAAGCAACTTTGCATCTGGCGACGAGTTGCGAAAATGGCTGGTGCAAGCTTTTGGCGAAAATTCGCGACTCTTGTATCGTGCGCACCACCACGCCCGGCAGGCCGCCCAGCTGTGCCCTTTGCAGGGGGAAGCTTATCTTTACCTTGCGGAATTATGTTTTCTCGAAGGTCGCGGGCCGGATGCGGTCGACTCTTATTCCAATCAAAGTTTGCTCGTCCGCCCCCGTGATCCCGACATTCTTTTTTCCGTTGGCAAGAATCAACTCATCGCCGGCCATGTGGAACAGGCACTCCGGCTTTGGAGCATCGCTTATGAAGGAATTGGCAAGCATCGCTATCACATTATCAACATTTTAGCGGGACAAATGACCGCAGCTGATTTCCTGCAAATTTTTTCACCCGATTGGCAAACGCTCGAGCCGCTGTGGAGCAGCTATCGACAAGTCGGTCAGGCTGACGATCTTCAAGCGATCCTGTCTTATGCTACGCAGGCCGCCAAGCAACCCACGAAGAGTCTATCGCCCCAGCGCACGTGCCTCGTCTGGGTGGGGCTCGCCCGGATGCA
>JBGTEU010000080.1:0-2144 GCA_041747595.1 Bythopirellula sp. | reverse complement strand
TTCTCGAAGGCGGCAATGACATTGGCCGTCTCTTGGAATGGCACGTTCAGCGGCACGTCGGTGCCTCGGTAGCGAAGGTCAAGCGTGCGGTGCATTTGAATTTTTTGTGACCCGATTCCCTCGGCAATAAGTTCTGTGCGAGGAACTCTCTCCAAATCCGAGAATTGCTCGGCAAGCTGCTGAAAATCGCAGTCGCTGAGTAACTTAGACATTCCGTGAACCGCATGTCGCGAGACGTCGGCTTGGCCTATGCCATAGGCACTCAGAATGCCGGCATCGGGATGATTAAGGATTTGCCGCATGCCGAGTTCGCGGGCCAGCCCGCAGGCATGTTGGGCCGCGGCACCGCCAAAGGAAACGAGCACATAATCAGCGGGGTCGGCCCCCTTGGCAATCGACACCCCTCGAATCGCGCGGACCATATTGGAATTGGCGATTGCGAGCAAACCCTCCGCAAGTTCCGCAAGAAAAAGATTTTCCCCCGTGGCTGCTTGAACTTGACGTGCAAGTTCCGCGAGCCGCTTTTCCACCGCCGCGCGATCCAAGCGAAAGGGAAATCGCGCCTCGATAATCCGTCCCAAGAAGAAATTAAGATCGGTGACCGTCAGCGGACCACCACGGTCATAACAGGCGGGGCCAGGATTTGCCCCGGCACTATCGGGTCCCACGGTGAGTTTCGTACCGTCGAATCGGCAGATCGATCCGCCACCGGCGGCAACCGTGCTAATGGCGAGCATGGGCGTAACGAGCCGCACGCCCGCCTTGCGGCTTTCAAATTCGTGCTCGAATTTACCGTCGAAGCGGGAAACATCGGTGCTGGTCCCCCCCATGTCAAACCCAATCGCGCGCTCGAAACCCGTCGACGCTGCGACGCGAGAGTAACCAACAACTCCCCCCGCGGGCCCTGAGAGCACGCTTTGATGTCCCCGGAAAGTCGCCGCTCCGACGAGGCCCCCGGCGGATGTCATTAAACGAATTTGGCTGCCGGGAAGCGACGCATTCAAATTGTCGAGATAACCGCGCAGCACCGGATTGAGGTAAGCATCGACGACGGTCGTTTCCGCCCGTGGAACAATTTTCACGAGCGGAGCGACTTCGCTCGAGCGGCTAATTTCCGTGAATCCGATTTCACGAGCGATTTCCTCAACGAGAATTTCATGCGCCGGATACAAATCCGCATGAAGGAAACAGATCGCAAGCGATTCGATGCCGCGGTTACGAAGTTCGCTCAGTTGTTCGTGAATGACTGCGCGATCCGGTTCGATGAGCACGGTGCCGTCGGCAGCAACTCTTTCTGCGATTTCGACGCTACATTCCGCCAGCGGCGGCGGCTTCAACACGGTGAGGGCAAACAGTTCGGGCCGTTCTTGGGAACCGATCTCCAACAGATCACCGAAACCGCAGGTAACGGCCAAGGCAGTTCGCGCGCCATTGCGGGTGAGCAAGGCATTCGTGCCGCGGGTGGTGCCCAATCGGAGCCGCACGGCGGGAACAGCTTGGGCAAGCGGCAAACCCAACAAGTTGCGAATCGCAAGCACGGGAGCTTCAAGTTCGCTGGTCAGTTCATAGCTGCAGCCGGGAGCTGGCGAAGACGCAAGCGGCGGGGAGAGCGTTAGCTCATGGGTTGTCGCCTCAAATCGGACGACCACGGACTCATCAAACGGCTTCCCTGCGTGGTCGAGTAAAACAAAACGAAAGCCGACCCAGAATTCCGCGGGATCATGGCGTCGCAATGGGTCGCGAATCGCCGCGGAAGATGATCCCGCGGCTACCGATCCCTTAGTGGCACCGGAGCTCAACAACTTATGTCGAACGATCAAGCCATCCGGACGTTTGGCAAGACAATCGGTGAACGTGCCACCGACATCAATCCAAAATTCCCAGGGTGGGGCGGACATGGTAGGCAATTCATGTGAAATAGGCTAAACACAACAGTGCGTTAGCTTATCACAGGAAATTCACGCGACCAGGGATTGCATGCTTTCAATTACCGTTTGACGGCCTTCCCAAGAATGTTCTTGACGGAATTGCCGCCACGATTGGCAACTGAAGGATCCTTGGTGCGACGCACGAGATTGGCGAGTGTCTGCCCCTCGGGCGGGATCACAAAGAACTTGGGATCATCAATCACCCAAGGAGTCGAC
>JBGTEU010000079.1:0-1963 GCA_041747595.1 Bythopirellula sp. | reverse complement strand
TTGCGGTCAGTTGCGCTATTTGCGCAACCTTTCTCTCGCTTTCATGCTGACGAAGGTTGAAATTGCGAAACAGAAAGAACAGGAGCAACACCACCAGGGCGGTGGCAACAACGCCTGTAAAAATACTCACCATCGCACTGAATCGCCACGCCGCGAGTCGCTCGCTCGTTCCGATGCCGACATACACCACCAGGGGTAATTCAGGAACGACTGCATAGGCTGAAATGCGGTCGATCTGGTCGGTGACAAATAACGCCCTATACGTGCCGGTTTTGGAGTTCGGCACCAGGTCATGGAATAGCATGGTGTCCGAGAGTTGACGCCCAATGTAGTTTTCGACGAAGGGGCTTCGAACGAGGAGGGTTGCGTCGTCGCGGAAGAGTCCAACAACTCCCTCCTCGCCAATACGAAGCGCATTATAGAAATTGATGAGATAGTCGACTGAAACGGCGACAGCAACGACGCCGACGAGGCGGTTGTCAGGACCATTCAGGCGGCGACTGACGGTTACGATCCACTTGTCTTTGGCGTGGCCCACGCGTCCGATTCGGGGCGTGGAGATGAACATGTCATCGGCCGTAGTCGCGCGATGATGCGCGAAGGTCTCGGTATCCGAGAGATCGACCGGGGTGGGAACTGCGGTGCGCGATGTGGCGACCAGCCGACCGCTGGAGTTCAGAACGTAGAGAGCATAAGCCGGCCCGAGTGATTGCTGCCGGTCATCCAGGGCCCTGTGTGTATCGAGGCTGGCAAGAATATTGGGGTCGATATCTTCAGCGATGCTTTTCAATGCCACATCGAGCGCGGCGAATGTCTGGGTCGTGTGTTCGACAAGGGCACTTCTGACGTTTTCTGCTTCGCGCTTCGTGGTTTCGAGTACTTGGGAGCGATCATTGGCGATCTCGATACCAATCACGGTCACAAGCACACCAACTATCAGAACGCTGACGAGCAGCATGAGATAGATCGCGGTTTGAGACGAGGAGGTAGAGTGCGCAAGCCGAAAACGCGACGGCGAGTTTGCCTGGTGCTCCGACGGGATTTCGTGGGACTGGTTCAAAATTCCGAACATGCCGGTCGATATCGCTGTAGGAGCAGATTGCGGAGGTTTTTTGGGAAATTTCGCATGAATCGCACACTACTTGGCCTGTGATGGAACGTAGGCTGTCTTTTGGTCAGCAGTCGAGAACGACCGTCGCAATACGACTTGAGTCTGCACGTTCCCACCTCCCCGAAGTCGACGAACGAGTTTGCCGAACGCGGCCCATCTTGCTTATTATTTGCGTCGACGCCCGGGACACCGCAGATGGCGCGAAGGTTTTGGACGTTGTCGTGCGTCAGCTTCAAACGATGATACCTTAGTTTGAGCTTGAGGCGCTCTCTTCCGCACCATTAGGCTCCGCCATCAGTTCGAATTGTGACACGGGGAGTGGCCCCATGACGCGCCGCTGGGTGGATTCACATTGGATAGTCAGTGGAGGCTTCTAGACTGTCGGCACCACTGTGCTGCAGGCATACAGCTCGGATCGGGTTTGGCGAGCGCGTCCACGGCAACGAACCGCCGCTTTCTCAACTTGCGACCCCACCACCCGGGAAGAGGAATCCCACGCGCCTTCTAAGTCCGCAAGTCTACGCGGAAACCCGTGCCACTCCGTAACCTTTCGCGACGCAAAAAGCCAACCGACAGTTGTTGGCCTTGGCAGTTAAAGTTCAGCGGCAGTCGCGCCACAACGCGAGCCTGCAAGGGTCGATGCGTGAGGTTGCCCTGGGCCGGGCTGTACGACGGTTCACCGGTGCGGGATATCAGTCCGGCGAGGTCTGTTCCTCCAGCCATTCCTTCCACACCGCGAGCAGCACCGCGATTACGATGGGGCCGATGAACAGGCCGATCAGTCCAAATGCGAGGACGCCACCCAGTACACTAAAGAGCACGAACAGGTAGGGAATTCGGGTCGCGCTGCTG
>JBGTEU010000078.1:0-2506 GCA_041747595.1 Bythopirellula sp. | reverse complement strand
CATACGCATTCATTCTGTCGCTGCGTGACGAACACAAGGTCGTCCCTCGGAATTGCGATTACGAAACGGCCGACTCGTTGTTTAAGACCGGCAAGGCCGCGATGATCATCAACGGCGATTGGAGTTGGACCGATTATCTTGAAACCGAGGGGATCGACGCCGCGGTCGCCCCCTTGCCGATTGTGAGCGCTACAGGGAAACCGATGGCCCCGATGGTTTCGCCCAAAGGCTATTCGCTTAACGCGCTCGCCACGGCACAAAGTACTCAGGACGCGATGCAATTTGCCTTGTTCATGACGAGCGAAGACGCGCAGCGAAAATTCATGGAGCTCGTGCGGATTCTCCCTTCACGGAAAAAATTGATTGACGATCCCTTCATACAGCAGGATCCCACGCTACAAGCATCGAAGGCCCAGCTCGCTCGCGGGCGGATTATGCCGGTAGTCACCGAGATGCGCGCCGTGTGGGATGCCATGCGTCCCCCCTACCAATCGCTGTTGGGGGGAAGCAGCACGCCGCAAGCGGCCGCCGATGCGATGCAACGGAACGCCCTGCAGGGTATTGAACTGATTCACCGCGAGTCGGCTCCAAGTGGTGCGGCGTGGGTCTGGCAATTGGCGGGGATTATCATTTGCACACTTCTGATTGTTTGGCAGCGCGAGAGCTTGCTAAATTTCTTGCCCGACGTGCGTCGACAACCCTTCGCTTATTTTTTGATCGCACCGGCCCTGATGGTGATGTTCGCAACGGTTGTGTTCCCGTTTTTCTACAATGTGCTGTTGTCGCTTTCGAATATGTCGCTCTCAAATTTTCAAGATTGGTCGATTATCGGACTTCGGAATTATTTTGAGGTGTTCACCGAGGCGAAATTCTTTGGCGTGCTTTTGAAAACCATCGTGTGGACCGTCGTCAATGTGGCGTTTCACGTGGGGATTGGCTTGGCTCTGGCGATGGCGCTTAACGGCCCGATTCGTGGGAAGTCGCTCTATCGCGTGCTGCTGATCATCCCCTGGGCCGTGCCGGCGTACATTACGGCTCTCACCTGGCGGAGCATGTTTCACTACGACTACGGGGCCGTGAATCTACTCGCCAGCAAATTGTTGGGGCTCGAACCGTTGAATTGGCTTGGCGAGCCGGGGCTCGCGTTCACGGCGTGCATCGTGGCCAACGTGTGGCTCGGTTACCCCTTTATGATGATCATCGCACTTGGTGGTTTGCAGGGAATTCCCCACGAATTGTACGAAGCGGCCCGCATCGACGGAGCCAACCGCTGGCAGCAATTCACGAATGTGACACTGCCACTGCTGAAACCGGTGCTTGCCCCCGCGGTGACGCTCGGTGCGATATGGACGTTCAACAATTTGAACGTGATTTGGCTGGTATCGAACGGCGGCGAACCCTCCGACCAGACGCACATCCTCGTTTCGTACGTTTACAAGGCCGTGTTCAATTTTTACCGCTACGGCTATGGGGCGGCGCTCTCGATGGTAATCTTCGCGCTGCTGCTCGTTGTCAGTCTTGTCTCGCTTCAAAGAACTCGTGCGACGGAAAGTGTTTACACATGATTGGTGTCATTCTGAAGGAGCCTTGGCGACTGAAGAATCTAGGTTAGGCCTGCAAAGGTCATCGGGTGCGTGCGAAGGACGAAACAAGATTCTTCACGTCGCAGAACTCCCCTCAGAATGACAGAAATTCATCTCTGCCACATAAGATTATGAACGAACCACGCCTCATCACGATCTGCCGGCACCTGTTCTTGCTGCTGTTCGTCGCGATCAGCATTTATCCCGTGCTCACGGTGTTTTCGATTTCTTTACGGCCCGGGAATCAGCTGCAATCGACCGACCTGGCGATTATTCCTCCGAATTGGACATTCGACGCTTATCGGCAACTTTTTACCGAACAGCCGTTTCTTCAATGGCTTGGCAATTCGCTGATTGTTTCGGTACTCGTGACCGTGACCGGCGTGGTGCTCGCCTCGATAGGGGGTTACGCACTGAGCCGGTTCAAGTTCATCGGGCGGCAGGCGACGATGCTGGCGATCCTCACGACGCAAATGTTCCCGGCAACGATGCTGCTATTGCCGCTTTACATCATCATTGCCAAGCTGCATTTGGTGGATACGTTTTTCGGATTGTTGATTTTCTACGTGTCGACGGCCCTGCCGTTTTGCATTTGGCAAATGAAGGGCTTTTACGACACGATCCCCCCATCGCTCGAAGAAGCCGCGCGGATCGATGGCTGCAGTCAGTTCGCCGCTTTTTGGCGAATCATTCTGCCGATCGCCGTACCGGGGCTCGTGATCACGGCGCTCTTCAGTTTCATGACCGCGTGGAGCGAATACATCGTCGCGGCCCAAGTGCTGCAAGATCGCGAGATGTTTACGCTGCCGCTGGGAATCAAGAGTTTCCAGGCGAGCATGTCGACCCAGTGGGCACTCTACGCCGCGGCATCGATTCTGGTGAGTATCCCCGTGGTCGTAGTCTTCTTGGGCCTGAGCCGGTTT
>JBGTEU010000077.1:0-10154 GCA_041747595.1 Bythopirellula sp. | reverse complement strand
GGGGCTGGGCGGTTGGGTCATGAATGGTACGGGTTCTGCCGCAGCGAACATTCGTCAGGTACACGATTCCATCTTTCGCGTAACCGGCGGCGGCATGCACGAAATTGACGGCAAAACCCATTTGGTCTTTGGTCAGGATTTTGAGGGTCTCTATACCCCTTTTGGAGTAGGTACTTATACGAGGCAGGTCCGCTCCTTCGAGATAGTCGACGACGGGACCAATTTGAGCGTGCAGAATGTGACCGCGACTCCGGTTGTTGCCGACTATCGACGTCGTGACCTGAATATCGTCCCGATCCTTAGTCCCGATGGGCTGGGAGGCGTGGAAGAAAAACTTCTGGCACTTTCAGGAGTCTTTACCCCAGGAGTCGGGGCCTGGACCGTGCCCGTCGAGATCGATGCCAATGGTCAGCCAACACAGGCCGATCCCGAGGCTTCTACCACGTTCAAGCAAGGTTTTAACGGCTATCACTCAGCAAAACTTGGTCTGTTTTCCGAGTCAGGCGGAGCGATGCACGAAATACTATTTGGGGGAATCAGCCTGCAGTTTGTTGATGAGACGACAGGCCAAGTCATGACGGATCAAGCTCTTCCTTTTGTCAACGATATCACATCGATCCAAATTGACGCTCAGGGTAATTACAGCCAACATCACTTAGGCTATTTCCCGGAGCTATTCGATGCGAATGACATTCGCTTGCGATTTGGAACAAATGCCGAATTCTTACTTTCTCCCCTGGTGCCAGTATTTGAGAATGGGGTGATTGATTTCGATCAGTTGCCCTTCGGAGAAACTGTACTAGGTCATATTTTCGGTGGCATTGTCACCAACGGTCCGCACACCCGGCAAGGTGCCGACTCCAGCGGTTCGAATCACGTGTTTGAAGTCGTAATTGTCCTGGTGCCCGAGCCGTCCTCATTCATGATTTTGGGAGGCTTTTCCTGGATTGGCCTGATGTTCATCTGTCGTTCTGGTAGGAGAAAAAGGAGCAATCTATTGCGGAATCAAAATGACCTACACAAAAACCTTGAAATCATCAACTACTGGGCGAAATTTTCTTGCAGACCCTGTAAATAATCACTTAAGATGAAAGCCTCACAGAATCTTTCGGAGGCGTTTTCTATCCAACTTTGAATCCTGCATTTGATGAGGCGTTCTAGAACCATGTCGCTATCCGACCCTTGCATTGTTGAATCAAGAATCAATTCGATCGCCTTGGCGTCACTCTTGCTAGCATTTTGTTGTGGGCTAATTCCTGCGCACGCTCAAAACATAACCCCAGCGAACCTGGAATTAACCCTCACACGTCCGGTCTGGCATTCAACGGGTCAAGGTCTCAGGATTCCCACGAACTTTGATACTCCCAACGACGGTTCTGGGAAGTTTTACGTGACAGGCTTGGCGGGAAGAATCGACCAGTTCGATAACGGGGCCGAATCGACGTTCCTAGATATTAGTTCCGAAGTCCTTGCGGGCTCGGGCTCGGGGTTGTTGGGATTCGTTTTCCATCCCGGCTATTCCGACTCTTCTAGTCTTGGCTACCGTAAGTTCTATACATTTCATTCTAGCCCTGTAAATCCAAGCGCTTCGGTGACCTTCAGCGTGCCAGGATTTACGACCGCTCACCACAATGTCGTCACCGAATGGCAGGCGAGTGAGAGCAATCCCAATCTCGCGGACATCTCCACGCGGCGCGAAATCTATCGAGAGGCGCATCCCAACGAGAATATACACAACGGTGGCGCCCTCGATTTCGGTCCTGATGGATATCTCTATGTGACAACCGGCGTGGCTCCTGGAACTTTTTCGCTAGCCCAAGAATTGGACAACATTAATGGTAAGCTTCTCAGGATCGATCCCTTGGCTCCTTCGCTGACGTCGGGAAGTCTTGATCCGATTAGCTCGAACGGGCAGTATCGCATTCCGGCCTCAAATCCATTTGTGTCCGATCCCACGGCCCTCGGCGAAATTTTTGCCTACGGTCTGAGAAACCCATACAAAATGAGCGTCGATCCCGTGAGCGGCATCCCTTTTCTTGGCGACGTAGGTCAAGGAGCCCGTGAAGAGGTCGATGCGATTTTCCCTGGGGCGAATTACGGTTGGCCCTACCGGGAAGGTACGCTTCCTTACAGCGGCACTCCCCCTGTAGGTTCCGTATTCACTGATCCGATTGCGGAGTACTCCCATGCCGACGGTCGCTCAGTCACAGGGGGCCATATATATCACGGGTCGATTCCCGAATTGCAGGGAAAGTATATCTTTGCCGAATTTAGTTTTGGCACCGGTCCATTTAATAAACCGGGACGATTGTTTTGGATTGATCCGTTTGATGGAGACGGGAATCTTAAGGATTCCTCAGAGATTGAAATCAAAGAATTTCGCTTTTCAGAAAGCACGCAGGCCATCTTCGATTTGTATTCACCCAAAGATGGAGACAACATTGACATTACCATTTACAGCCTTGGTGTTGATGACGACGGTGAAATCTATATCCTCGGGGAAGAGGCCAATCGATTGACGTTCTACAAAATTGTCGACGCAGTCAATCTCAGTCCCCCTGGCGACTTTGACGGCGATCTGGACGTGGACGGCGATGATCTCGTGCAGTGGCAAGGCGGCTATGGCATAAACGCGTCGGGCGATGCCGATGGCGATGGCGACACCGATGGTCGAGATTTCCTGATTTGGCAACGTAATTTCGGCACGGGCGTCGCACCGCTTGACGCTGTTACCGCGGTGCCCGAGCCGAATACGTGCCTTTTGGGCCTTGGGGTGGTTGGTGCGTTAGCCAGTTTACGTCGTCGCAGGGCGTCGTAACGGTTCAATCACAGACCACGATCCAGCCGTTCGTGCGGAGCCCCTCGAAAAACCAGGGGTGCCGCAGCGCCTCGCGCCGCGGCGTGTCGAGCGGGATCCGCTTAAGAATCTTGAAGCCGGCAAAGCGCAAATCCGCGGCAAGCTCTCGCCAGCGGAACACGTGCAGAAACATGCTTGGTAGCCCACGATAGGGGAACCATTTGTCTCCGACTTCTACCTCGCGGGAAAAGGGTGCGGTGAGCAAATTCTTGATGAGCCAGAAGGGTCCCAGGGGGTCGTGCAAGTTGTACCAATAGTTGTGTACGTGGAGCACGAACCGTCCGCCTGGTTTCAGGATGCGTCGAAAATGCCCCAGCGCTCGGCGGCGGTTCACTCGTCCGCGAATCATCCCCAGCGTGCTGAACAGGCACATCGCGTGATCGACGGAATCAGTCGCCAAACAATCGAGTTCCACCAAGTTCGCTTGCACGCACTGAATCGGTAAGTTTTCCAGCGCCGCTTTTTCGCAAACGATCCGCAGCATGTGAGCGGAAAGATCGACGGCCAAGCCCCGATGTCCCGCGCGTACCAGGGAAATCAGCGCACGCCCCGTGCCACATCCCAAGTCGGCCACGAGGCCCGGTGGTTGAAAATTCTGGGCTAACACGCGTTCATCATGCTCAAACAAGCTGTTGAAAGCGAAGTAGTCGTCGTAGTCGTCGGCAATCGAAGGGTGATGCACGTAATCCCATGTCGCCCGCGAAACACCGGCGGGTAGTTGCCAATTTGGTCGGTCGTGTTGAGACATTTCAGCCGGCATAAATCCGAGATTTCGCCCTGTCCTGCGATGGAATTTGACAGCACCGAATTCTTCGCAAAATCGGCCAGTTGTTGGTGGTTTATGGCGGCAGTATAATCACCCATTCGGCTCCCGCCCACCACGGCTAGTAAGGGAAACCTTCCCACATTGGCCGATTTTATGCCGGCCGATTTTATAGCCCGTTCGTTCAACCCACCGGGGTGGGGCGTCCGGTCGATTCCAATTCGCAAAGGAGAAACACAGTGGCAATTCGAGTAGCAATCAACGGATTTGGACGCATCGGCCGTCTCACATTCCGCCTACTACATTCTCGCCCGCAGGAGTTCGAGGTCGTCGCGATCAACGACCTGACAGACAACAAGATGCTGGCGACGCTGCTCAAGTACGACAGCAACCATCGCCGTTTTCAAGGCAAAGTCGAGCACGACGACGAGAGCCTCACGGTCGATGGCAAGAAGATTCGCGCCTTGGCGGTTCGCAACCCGGCTGAACTCCCCTGGAAGGAACTCGGCGTCGACGTCGTGGTTGAAAGCACGGGCATCTTCACTGCCAGGGCGAAGGACGGCAAGCCGGGCTACGACACCCACCTCGCCGCCGGTGCCAAACGGGTTGTGCTGAGTGCCCCGGCCAAGGACGGTGCCGACCTGACCTGTGTCTTGGGCGTTAACGACGACAAGCTCACGCCCGACCTCAAGTGCATTTCGAACGCGAGTTGCACGACCAACTGTCTCGCGCCCGTGGCTAAGGTGCTCAACGACAACTGGGGCATCGAGAAGGGCCTCATGACTACCTGCCACGCTTACACGAACGACCAGAACGTGCAGGACCTCCCACACCAGGATCCCTATCGTGCCCGAGCCGCGGCGGTCAACATCATTCCCAGCACGACGGGCGCAGCCAGTGCCGTCGGCCTCGTTATCCCTGATCTCAAAGGCAAGCTCACCGGAATCGCCTTGCGAGTCCCCGTCTCGACCGGCAGTATCGTCGACTTAACGGTCATCACGAAGAAAGAATGTACCAAGGAAGCTGTGAATGAGGCGATGAAGGCCGCCGCCGAAGGCCCGCTGAAGGGCATCCTCGCCTACTCGACCGACCCCTTGGTCTCGACCGACATCATCGGCGACTCACACAGTTCGATCTTCACCGCCGACTGGACACAAGTCATCGGCGGCAACATGCTCAAGGTGCTAAGTTGGTATGACAATGAATGGGGTTACAGTTGTCGTACGGTCGATTTGATTGCCCGCATCGGCAAGTGGTAAGCGTGTCGCTAAGTTTGAAAATCAAAAAGCCTCGGTCCGCAAGGGCCGAGGCTTTTTTTAGTTGTGCCAAATCTACTTAGCCGGGCCGCAACGCGGTCCGGGAATTCGGCTAAAACTCAACTTGGTATTTCTCAGTCATTTTGCGCCGGATCTCTGCGGTGGCGTCTTCGATGCCTTTGAAGCCCTCGACACGCGCATAGTTTGCGTCGGCAAGTGCCTCGGCCTTCATGCTCGCACGATCTGCCGCGCTGGCGCGTGCTCCCGAGTAAAGATCGCCTACTTCGTTTCCGAGATAGCCATACCCGGTTGCGTAATTGGCGTAGCCGCCACCTCCCATGCCGGCCGTATTGACGCCGTATTGGACGCCCCCTTGCCGCTTCGTCAGGGCCATAGTCCGCAGTGTGTTGGCGACCTTGCTGCCGTAGTCGAGCAATTCGGGGTCGACGCTCAATATCGGCATGCGATCGATCTTGCGGGCGTATCGCTCCATAATGGCTGCACTGGCTTTCTGTCCCCTCAGATCGCGGCGGAGGTCCTTGAGCAGCACGTCGATTGACCGATAGTACGTGAGCGAGGCTTCGCGAATCATGCTCTCGGGCGTTTCCCCAGGGGATTGCCCTTCCCCGTCGGTGTCTTTGAGAGTGCTGAATTTTGTTGTGGGAAGTTCCACGACGCTGAATATCCGCCGTAGCCCGTCCTGAGATAACGGCCCTTCCATGTGAATCGCTTGCGGCTTGAGCGTAACCTTCCACGACTCCAGGTCCGACACATTCGCACCCAAGTCGCCGAGCACCGACAGCACGAGTTCTTTGGCAATGGGTTCGAGGATGGCGATATCGCTACCAAAGTCGATTCTGAGTTGCGCCTGGGCCTTCTTGCCGATGGCGACTCGCAGCGTGGCCCCCCGCAGACTCGCCAAAATGGAGACCACTTCCTCGGGCTTCAGCTTAGCCTTCTGAAAAACTGGCGAGTCCTCGATCTTTTGCTGAGCCTCATGCGGTTGCACGACGTCCGTCAGATCGATCGCCAACAGAATCTGAATCTGTTCGTTGGTCAAGCGAGTGGCCTGTTTGAGATATTCGGTGATTTGAATCTCCTGACTTTTCTTGGCAAAGTCGACCCAACGGGAGACGAATTGCCGTTCGGCCGGAAAGAGCACACCCAATTCGCTTGGGCCCAGCGCCACAAAGTAGGCGTCGCTCGGCGTCCAGGTAACATCGACGCCCCCTATGGAATCGACGTATCCCCCTTCGCTGCGGGCAATAGAACGCATCGAAAGGGGCTCGTTCATTTGCATCACTCCGAGTTCCCACAGTCGTCCAAAATCAGCACTGGGCTGCAAGGCAGCCGCCATGACAAGTTGCGACGCCTCGGGCGGTAAGAAGATCGGGCGATTCACGTAGGCCAACTCTAATTTCTTGCCCCACCCTTCCTGTTGGGCAAGTTCGCTGGCTAATGTTTGCTCTACGTCGATAAGTACAAGGGTATTGGCCGACGCGGGGACCTTGGTCAAAAGAGGATCGAAATCCCCCGCGTTGACCTGTGTAAAATTAAGCACGAATGGCAAGATTACCGCGCCGGTCCATAAAACAGTTTTCATTATTTTGCCCCCGTTGAAGAGTCTGGCGATGTGGAAGAGCCGTGGCACGGATTGTGCGCACTCATGATAGCGAACCTATTCAACGAATGCGACTACTGGAACTCGCGGCAATTTATGTGGTTGTTTTAGCCACAAACGTGAATATCGTTGAATCAAGCCGTACCCTCGTTACTCCTTCAGACGGATAAGCAATAACGCTCCCGAAGGGGTGGGCAGCTTCGCTGCTTGACGTATTCAGATGCACGCGAGTTACGATTACTTTCGCGCTCGCCACTGTGTCTGCGAACCATTTGCGGCGGGTTGAGTCGCGGTTTCCGTTGCGGCCTTGCTGCCGATCGGCCGCGAGGTCCATTTTTGCGCCGTGGCGGTTGTGGCAAAACCGGAGTTCGCACCGTTGCTGAAATGCGTGGCGGCACGCCACTGCGGTTCGGGCTTCGGATCGCTGGCCGTCGTTTGTAGCGGTTTCGTGGGAATTGGCGACGCCTCGTCTTTTCGCAGCGGATTCGCGTCGGCCAAATGGGTTGCCCCGGCGACGCCGTCGTCCACTTCGGCGAGATGCTGTTCGGCTTCGTCGATGCTAGCCAACGTGGCCTGCTCAAACGGAAACTGCGAAAGCAACTTGCGCCCGTCGGGAGTTTCCAAGCGGACCCACAATTCGAGCGGACCAGCGGGGAGGTTGGTTTCTTCGAGAGGTAATTCCAAATGCAGGCCGTCGCCCAGATTCGACGATTGCCACGCGGCCGCCGTTTCCTCGGTCGTGAAATCCCAGCGTTTCACCCGCTGTGGTTTCTCATCCACCACTTGCATCACCATCAACGACACCTTGCCGTTGAAATCGGCCGGCTCGTTGCTCGCGTCGCGCGCTTCGACGACTGACAGTAGGCTGGTGGCCTCTTCGCTGGAATTCTCAAAGACGTGCGAGATCACCAGTCGCTCCGGCTCGCGGTTCCGCGTGGGGGTGTTATCCTCTTCAAACGGCTCGACGTACTCATCAATCTCCTCAATGTTCTCCGCATCGCTTGCGGTTTCGACGATCATTTCCTCGGCCACGGCGTCTTCCACGGCGGAAGTCTGATAGGCGCTCGGATCGGGGATGAACGAACCATCCGCGAGCAGCGTACCGGTTTCCTCGGCCTCGGCCTCGGCTAGCGGCGTGGCGCTCTCGTATTGATCTTCCACGGAGGTAATCGGCTCGCCAATTTCGAGCTCCAACTCAGGGGCTTCCAACTGGTCGATCGACTCTTCAAGAATTTCTTCTTCGAGCATTTCCTCGGTAGTTTCCGGCGTGGTCTCCTCGCGAAGCTCGTCTTCCAGGCTCTCCGTGGGTTCGTCGAGTGACCTCAACAACTGCCTGGTCGTGGGGGCCGACTTGTTCGTACTGCTCCGTGGCGGAATCGCCAGTTCGGGTTCGCCGTCGTTTTTGCTGACGACGACCGTTTCCATCTGGGCACACCGATATTGCCGGAGCTTTTCGGAATACTCAACGATGTAATCTTCGAGTTCGTAAATATAATCTTCTTGAGCGCGGAGCTCGCGTTCGAGAATGTCGATCTGATTGTCCCGCGCCGTGCGGCAGCCGGGGTTGAGAAACAAGCCGCTGAGCACGCCGACCAACAGCAAGAAATGCAGGCCGCGCTGCTTATTGGAAAGTCGCGTCAATGGGTCGGCAGGTGACATTGTGTAACTCGCGTGAAGTCCGCAGGCCTGGGAGAAGAAACGCACCGGGCGGCGCAGTCGCTGCGCAAACACCCGCCACGGCCATTGAGGGCGGGTAAGAAATAGAAAAACGCCGTGAAAGCGTCAAGCGAGACCGCGAGTGCTAGCAGCCGAAATAGCTCAGTCCGCTTTCTTGAGTTCCATCTTTTCGACCACTTTGTCGATCAGATGGTACTCGGCCGCCTCGGCCGCCGACATGAAGTGGTCACGGTCGGTATCACGTTCGATTTGCTCCAAGGTCTGGCCCGTGTGCTCGAGCAGGATGCGGTTGAGCTTGTCCTTGGTTTTGCGGTACTCGGCGGCGTGAATCATGATGTCCTCGGCCGTGCCTTCCATCCCCGCGGAGGGTTGGTGGATCATGATCCGCGAATTGGGCAGAGCGTGCCGTTTGCCCGGGGCCCCGGCAGCTAGCAACAAAGCCCCCATCGACGCGGCTTGGCCGAGGCAATAGGTGGCGACGTCGCAGGTGACGAATTGCATGGTGTCGTAGATGGCCATCCCCGCCGTGACGCTGCCGCCGGGCGAGTTGATATAGAAATGGATGTCGGCCTTGGGATCGTCGGATTGCAGGAACAAAAACTGCGCGACGATGCTGTTGGCCACGTCGTCGTTCACCTGGGATCCCATCAGCACGATGCGGTCCTTCAAGAGCCGACTGTAGATGTCCATGGCCCGCTCTTCGCGGCCCGACTTCTCAATGACGAAAGGTACTAGCGACATAACAGGCAATCCGTTTGTAAAAAATTTCAGATTTAAAATTGTAAATTGATAATTGGTTGGGAATTCTCAATTTGCAATTACCAATTTTCAATCATTCAGTCGTCGTCATCATCCTCGGGATTACCGCCGAGGGCAGGTTGCTTGAGCAAGATATCGTCAACGATGCCGAATTCCTTGGCTTCGCCGGAGCTCATGTAGTAGTCGCGGTCGCAAGCCTTGTGAACTTGCTCGATCGACTTACCGGTATGCTCGGCCATGATGCCGTTCAAGATTTCGCGGGTTTTGACAATCTCGTTGGCTTGGATTTCGATGTCGGAGACCTGCCCACCGACGCCGCCGTGCGGTTGGTGGATCATGATCTTGGCGTGCTTGAGCGAGAAGCGTTTTCCCTTTTCACCGCCGGCCAGCAGCACGGCCCCGCCGCTCGCGGCGAGTCCCACGCAGTAGGTGGCCACGGGGCAGGAAATCATCTGCATCGTATCATAAATCGCCAACGTCGAGGTGACGCTTCCCCCCGGCGAATTGATGTAGAAGTGGATGTCTTTGCGGCGGTTTTCGCTCTGCAAATATAGGAGCTTCATCACAAGCTCGTTGGCGTTGCCGTCGAAAATCTCCCCTTGCAGGAAGATCACGCGGTTTTCTAAAAGCAGATCGCCGAGCGTCATTTGCCGCTGACGCTGATAGTCCCGCATGGCCGCGGCTAGCTTGGGATCGAAGTGGGGCAAATTCTCAGGCGATGCATTGTATTTCATAATTACTCCTTACCAAGGGTAAGCTTCCCTAGCTTTAACAGTCGCAAGCCGACAGCCTGCGGTGCTCACCCAATTTTACCGCTGGCTACCGCCGACGGCTATGATCACGCCTCACCCGCTTCGGCGGCCGCTTCCGTGGCTTCCGGAATGGAAGCCGCTGCTTCGCCGCCACCGATGGCCAGATGCAACGCTTCGATGTCGAACTTTTCAGGCTCGTGCGGCTTGTCGGTGAACTTGGCATTCGCTTGCACGAGCTCCAGCACCTTGCGCTCGATGATCTGGTTCTGCAGCACGTCCATCAAGCCGCGCTTTTCAATCTGAGCCCGCACGCGGCGGGGCGATTCGCCACTTTGCATGGCGATCAGGAAGATTTCTTTCTCGAAATCCCCTTCCTCGGCCTCGATGCTTTCTTCTTCGGCGATCCGTTCCAAAATAAAGTGCTCCTTCAAGCTGCGGGCCGTCCCGGCGGCACTGTTCTGGCGGAGCA
>JBGTEU010000076.1:0-1746 GCA_041747595.1 Bythopirellula sp. | reverse complement strand
CAACGCCGTGAACGCCAGCGGACACTCAGTGGCGAGTCGTTCGCGGATGCGGTCCATGTAGACTTCGATTGGCGTGTCGTCGTAGCGGATTGCTTTCGGGTTGGCCGTGGCGTTATCGCGAATGACCCGGGCGAATGCGCTCACCAAGTCCCACATTTCAACTTCGTGGATCGGCTGCTCGGAGGGATCGACACTTGTGGTGGGCAAATCGTTGGCGCGGCGGGTGAACCGCTGCTGCCACACCTGACCGCGCTCGGCCAACATGCTCGCTGCGTCTTTGTACTTTTTATATTCCAACAAACGTTGAACAATGTCGTGGCGAGGATCTTCGACCTGCTCTTCGCTCGTTTCTTCCTCATGCCTGGGCAGCATCAACTGTGTTTTCACTTCCATGAGCCGCGTGGCGAGTTCCAGAAAATCACCCACGGCGTTCACGTCGATCACCTCCAGCACGGTGAGCATCTGAATGTACTGCTCGGTCACCAGGGCGATCGGAATGTCCAGGACGTCGAGCTCCTGTTTGCGCACCAGGTACCACAACAGGTCGAGTGGACCGGCGAACATATCGAGTTGAACACGAAATCGCATGGGCTTTCTTTTTTGCTAGCCGAAGGCGGAAGCCTACGGTCCTTTTTGCGCCGGGATTATGAACGTCGCCACCGATCAGCACCAGCCCACGTTAGCGGTATTGCGTCTCCCGCCAAGTCGGCCTAAATTTCCAGTTGAATTGGAACTGATAGCAAGCGTGGAACACAAATGACAGACGAACAGCGAATCTGGGCACCCTGGCGAATCGGCTACATCGCTTCTGGCGACAAGTCCACCGAGACCCAAATCCTGCCCAACTCCTGGCAGCCGGGTGCCGATCACGGCTGCTTCCTGTGCCGCGCCGCCGGTGAGTATACCGATTCCAAAAGCGCCGACCGCCAAAACCTGGTGATCCGTCGCGATGATCATGCTGTCACGCTCTTGAACCGCTTCCCCTACAACAACGGCCACTTGTTAGTCGCACCGCTGCGCCATGTAGGCGAGCTGCACGAGCTCACTTCCGCCGAACATCTCGCTGTGATGAAATCCTTGAGCGAGTTCACGCAGCAATTGGCCGACCGCATCAACGCCGAAGGCTTCAACATCGGTCTCAATCTCGGCCGCGTTGCCGGTGCTGGTGTGCCGGGGCACTTGCATTGGCATCTGGTCCCGCGTTGGTCTGGCGATAACAATTTCATGCCCACCACCGCCGGCACTCGGGTCATCCCGCAATCTCTCGAAGCCCTTTGGGAAACGCTCGCAGGTGATCATGCAGCCGAGTGACCTGACCGCCGCCACGACTGTCGAACGCGAAGCCGCGCTCCTCGCGCCGTTCGCAATGCACAGCAACGAATCTCGCGGGCGAGAATATCCCGAAACGCCGCACCCGTATCGAGGACCGTTTCAACGGGACCGCGACCGCATTGTTCACAGTAGCGCGTTCCGTCGCCTCGCCCACAAGACGCAAGTCTTCACGGGCGATCTGGGCGACTATCACCGCTCGCGCCTCACTCACACGCTCGAAGTCGCGTCCATCGCCCGCACCATCGGCCGGGAACTCCGCCTCAACGAAGATTTGATCGAAGCCCTCGCCTTGATGCACGACATCGGCCACCCCCCCTTTGGCCACGCTGGCGAGGGAGTGCTCGACGAATGTTGCGCCGACTGTGGCGGGTTCAATCACAATCGGCATGCGCTGCGGATCGTGACCCTCTTGGA
>JBGTEU010000075.1:0-10784 GCA_041747595.1 Bythopirellula sp. | reverse complement strand
ACGTGCTCGATCACGCTCGCCTTGTTTGCATTCTTAAAAGTGCAGTTACGAATATGCACGTTTTCGATGGCGTGATCTTTGATGCCAACCAAGTAAAGCGGCATGTTGCTCTTTTGAGAGGTGACATTCTCGATGAATAAGTTGTGAACTTTGGGAGGAAAATCACCTTTTTCCTTGGAGTATTCCAAATCGATATGCAGAATCGCTTCCTTGACCTCGCCGACTTCGATGTTGCGAACGTAAAGATTTTCCAGAAAACCACCGCGAAGGGGATTCGATTTCAGCCGAATTGCACGATCGAGTTGGGGACTATCCATGCGGCAGTTCTCGACGAAGACATTGCGGATGCCGCCGCTCATTTCGCTACCCAACACCACGCCGCCATGACCGTCGGCCATCTCGCAGTCGCGAACGATGATGTTCTCGCTCGGCACGTTGATTCGCCGGCCTTCGGTGTTGCGGCCCGATTTGATGGCGATGCAATCGTCCCCCGTGTTGAAGCGACAACCCTCGATCAACACAAAGCGGCTCGATTCGGGGTTGCAGCCGTCGTTATTCGGGCCGTGGCTTTCAATCGTCGCGCCACGAACGATCACGTTGTTGCAGAGTACGGGGTGAATAAGCCACATGGGAGAGTTGGTAATGGTAATTCCTTCAATCAACACGTTTTCGCAGCGGTAGGGCTGCACGAAGCTGGAACGCAGGTAGTGGCCCTCTCCGTAAGCGCGCTCGATGGCGGGCACTTCGTCATCCGCTTGTTTGCCGAGGGCTGCGACATCGGCGAGTTGATCGACGCCCCCTTTTTCCCAGCCGGTTTCGCTTTCCCCACCCCAGGGACCTTTCCAATTCCACCAGCGATTCTTGCCCGCTTGGCCGTCAAGTGTGCCGCTCCCCGTGATCGCGACGTTTTTCTGTTCGAAGGCGTAAACGAGTGGAGAGTAGTTCATCAACTCGGTCCCTTCGAACCGCGTGAAGACCACGGGGAGATAATCGGCGGGATCCGTGCTAAACAAAACGGTGGCGCCCTCCGCGAGATGCAAGTTGACATTGCTCTTGAGATGGATCGGGCCGTTGACCAACCACTCGCCTGCGGGAATGACCACTCGACCCCCTCCCGCGGCGACGCAGGCTTGAATGGCCTCGTCGATCGCGGGCTTGCAATCAGTTTGGCCGTCGCCTTTCGCTCCATATTCCGTGACCGGAAAATCCTTGTCAGGAAATTCCGGAGCGCGGATCTCATTCAAGATTTCGGGCAACATCTCCCAGCCCGACTCGATTTGAGCAGGACTCGGCGCGGCAAGAAGACAAGGAACAAACACAACGCAAACGAAGCTGACGAGACTTGCTTTCAAGGTTTCGATCCTCCCAGATAAGATTCAGACGAGTTTAATGACTCGAGAAGACAAGAATCGCGGAGACATAGTTTTGAACGTTTCTCTTCCACCCGTGAGTGCCAAAACACGTATTTTCTTGCGGATTCGAGACATTCCAGGGCATGAGCAATTGCGACCATTAATCTTCAATTTAACCGATTGGTTGCATTATTTCCTAACAATAGTCGCTTTTTGCTTGCATCCCAGGGGGTGTTCTTGCAATAATAGGGCGAAAAGACGCATTCTCATCGACGCTTTATACTTGTCTGCTTGTTCGGAGCAGGAGGGACCTGCCGTGGAAAAAGTATTGGAAATCGCCCTAGCATACCCACGCTTTCCTCACCGGGAGTCGTTCTTTGAAGGCGTCCTCAAATACGCCAACGAAACGAAACGAAATTGGTCGTACATCACGGGCCTAGAATCGCTTTCCATGTCGGTGCTCGACTTGGTCGGTTGGCCGGGTGACGGAGTTTTGGCCGCTCTGTTTACCGAAGAAGAAGCCTCCTGTGCCGCATCGCTTCCGATCCCCGTGGTGAATATCTCTTGCGGGCTCAAAGTTTCACCCGTGCCGCGCTGCACGGCCGATTTTAAGGCGATGGGTGAAATGGCCGCCACGCATTTGCTCGACAAGGGTTTTCAATCGTTTGCTTATTTTGGTCTCGCCGACGTCGGGTATTCCGTTCAACGACTGCAAGGTTTTGCAGCACGTTTGGACAAGGTCGGATTTAAGCCTTCCGTGTTCCTCTCGAAGCCGACTTTCCGGTTGGCGGGCAGCGACTGGTTGCAGCAGAACCGCCAACTTGCCGAATGGCTCTTGGGATTGAATCGTCCCATCGGTTTATTCGCGGTCTCCGATTATCGCGCTCGACAAGTTTTGGATGCCTGCCGGCTTGTTGGACTCAAGATTCCTGAGGAAGTGGCCATCGTCGGCGTGGACAATGAACGAATTATCTGCGATCACGTTCACCCGACGCTTACCAGCATCGCTCGTAACAATCAACTTGAAGGTTACCGTGCGGCGGAAACCTTGGATCGTTTGATTCGAGGCGAGGAAGTCTCCCTCGAGCAAGAACCGATTCCTCCGCTGGAGATTGTGGAACGGGCATCGACGGCAACGTTTGCTGTTTCCGATCCACGGCTACGGGACGCGCTCAATTATTTGCATCTGCACATTGAGGATCCCCTTTCGATCGACGACGTGACGCGCCACGCGGGGGTTTCCCGGCGGTGGCTTGAATATGCCTTCCGCGAAGCGTTGGGTGAAACACCCTATCAATATCTGCGGAGACAACGCTTGGCGCACGCGCGGCGTCTGCTGTCCAATGAGCCAACCGCCAAGATCTACAATGTGGCCCAGCGGAGCGGGTTTACTTCGGCCAAGCAATTGACCATCGCTTTTCACCAGGATTTTGGCATGAGCCCACGCGACTATCGTAGGGCGGCCCAATCTTGAATCTCACTTCGCCGAAAACTTGAACACGGTTTTACTCGTGTAAGTTTCCCCCGGGTGGAGAATCGTGTTGGGGAAGGTTGGTTGATTGGGGCTATCGGGATAGTGCTGCGTTTCCAGGCAAAGCCCCCCGCGATGGACATAGGGTTTGCCACTTTTTCCTTTCAGCGCGCCGGAGAGAAAGTTGCCGCTGTAGAATTGGATACCCGGTTCGGTCGTAAAAACTTCCAGTTGCCGACCCGATTTGGGTTCGTAAAGCGTCGCGGCGAGTTCCAGTTCGTCCTTCTGGCGATTGAGCACCCAATTGTGATCGTAACCGCCACCGAATTCGAGCTGCTCGTGGTCTTGCTCGATGTCGCGGCCAATGGTTTTTGCTTTGCGGAAATCAAAAGGGGTTCCCTCGACGGGTGCTAATTCGCCATTAGGAATCAAGGTCGCGTCAACCGGCGTGTAGCGGTCGGCGTTGATCGAAAGCTCGTGGTCGAGGATCGTCCCCTCCCCTTCCCCCTTAAGATTGAAATACGCATGTTGCGTGAGGTTCACGGGCGTCGGCTTGTCGGTGGTGGCGTGGTAGTCAATAACAATTTCGTTTTCGTCGGTGAGAGTGTAAGTGACGACCGAAGTCAGATTGCCGGGAAATCCTTCTTCCCTATCTTTGGCGTGGTAGGTGAGCTTGAGACCGTTGTCACCAATTTTTTCGGCGTCCCACACCACTTTGTCGAAGCCGATGAGACCACCATGCAAGTTGTTGGGCTCGTTGTTAGTTGCGAGCGTGTATTCCGCGCCGTCGATGCTGAACTTACCTTTGGCGATGCGGTTGCCGTAGCGGCCCACGATGGCGCCGAAGTAGGTCTGCTCGAGTGCGTTCACATAGTCAGCCGGTTCGTTGTAGCCGAGCGTGACATCGGCCAAATTGCCGTCGCGGTCGGGGACTTTGATCGAAGTGATTATGGCGCCGTAGTTCGTAATTTTCACCTCCATGCCTTGGGAATTGGTGAGGGTGAAAAGTTGCAGGTCGTCGGATTCAGCCACGGCTACCTCGGCAGGGAACAAATTGATAAACGAAAATAACAATGCGAGTGGAAAGAAATATTGGTTCACAAGGAACTCCTGTTTATCAACGAGCCGGTGAAAATAAATGAAGAGCTTGGGCTATTGCGAACGAACGTTCACGCGGAATGACCTAGGAATCGAATTTAACGGGGCGAGAGCCCGTTGGCAACTTGTGAGGAAAACATTGGGGGATATCGAGCGATCTCTTCATTATTTTCGCCGTTTAGTATCTTCCGTGAGTTGTGATCTCATTGGATAATAGGATTCTTCCGATGCCAGACTGGCATGGGTAGGAAGCTCCTGACGGCTTGTCCATTCGTTTCAGAGTAATAGAAAACCAGCCATGAAAAGGTATGCGGTAGGCGTCGATTACGGGACGAATAGTGTTCGCACACTGATCGTCGACATCCAAACAGGAGAGGAAGTCGCCACCGCCGTTTTTGACTATCCCAGCGGTGATGCCGGGATCTTGCTTGACCCAAGCGACCCAAATCTCGCCCGCCAGAATCCGGCTGATTATATCGAGGGTTTCCTGCAGTCGGTTGGCGACGCCGTGCGGACTGCCCAGGGCAAGCCAGGTTTCGATTCAAAAAATGTCGTCGGGATCGGCGTCGATACCACGGGTTCCACGCCCCTTCCCGTCGACAAGAACGGCACGGCCTTGGCGATGCTCGATGAGTTCAAGAATGAACTCGCGGCGCATGCGTGGCTGTGGAAAGACCACACCTCGCACGCCGAGGCGGAAGAGATCACCCGCGTCGCAAGTGAGGGCGGATTTCCCTACTTGGCCAAATGTGGTGGCACGTATTCCTCGGAATGGTATTGGGCAAAGATTTTGCACTGCTTAAGAACGGCGCCTCACGTGGCCAAAGCCGCGCATTCATGGGTGGAGCTTGCCGACTTCGTCCCCGCTTATGTGACGGGCAACACGAACCCCGATAAGCTGGCACGCGGCATCTGCGCGGCAGGACACAAGGCGATGTACCACACGGATTGGGGCGGGCTACCGAGCGCGAAGTTTTTAGATTCGCTCGAAAAAGGTTTGTCCCGATACCGCTATGAAACCAAGGCCGTTCCATCGAACAACAAGGCGGGGGAACTTACCGCTGAAGTCGCCGCCAAGGTGGGCTTGCCCGCGGGAATTCCCGTGGCGGTCGGAGCCTTTGATGCCCACCTGGGAGCGGTCGGCGCGGGGTGCGGCAAGGGCATTCTCGTGAAAATCATCGGTACAAGCACTTGCGATTGCATGCCGGCTCCGCTCATGGAAAAACTCCCCGATATTCCCGGGCTGTGCGGAATCGTGCCCGAGTCAATCATGCCCGGCATGTATGGTTTGGAAGCGGGCCAATCTGCGGTCGGCGACATATTCAATTGGTTCGTGAAGCGGCTCACTCCAGCGGCTTACGGCAGCGAAAGCGAAGCTCACGTCAAATTGTCGGAAGCCGCGACCAGCCTCAAGCCGGGAGAATCGGGTTTAGTCGCGCTTGATTGGAACAACGGCAACCGCACGGTGTTGGTGGATCCGCTGCTCACGGGACTCTTGGTGGGACAAACCTTGCACACGACCGCGGCGGAAGTTTACCGCGCACTCATCGAGGCGACGGCCTTCGGGGCGCTTACGATTATCAACCGTTTCGAGGAATACGGCGTAAAGGTCGAGCAGGTTATCAATTGTGGCGGCATCGCCGAGAAAAATCCGCTCGTGATGCAAATCTATGCCGACGTCTGCAACCGTCCGATGAAAATCAGCCGCTCGGCACAAACGTGCGCGCTCGGGGCGGCGATCTTCGGTGCCGTCGCGGCGGGGGCGCATCCCACGGTCGAAACCGCGCAAGCAGCCATGACGGGTGTGAAGGACACCGTATATGAACCAATCCCCGCCAACGCGGCCGTCTACCGAGAGTTATCTAAGATCTACAAAACGCTGCACGACGCGTTCGGTACGGAAGAGTTTTCCGGCTCGCTTTCCGGCGTGATGAAGGACTTGATTCGGTTTAGGGAACGCGCTCGCAAGGGCCGGTTCGTTGAGGGAATGGCCCATGCTTGAATCGCTCCCCGATTTTTCCGACCTGAAGGAACAAGTCTGCCAGGCAAATCTCGATTTGGTCGCACAGGGATTGGTCACGCTCACTTGGGGGAATGTGAGCGGATTGAGCGACGATCGCCAGTACATGGTGATCAAGCCGAGTGGAGTGACCTACGAGTCTATGCATCCCGAGCAGATGGTCGTCGTCGATCTGGAGGGTAAGGTCGTACAAGGGGAGTTGCGACCCTCCAGCGACACTCCCTCGCATGTGTTGCTTTACAAGGCGTTTGCCGGGGTGGCAGGCATCACGCACACGCATAGCCGTTTTGCCACGATGTTCGCCCAGGCTCGGCTGGAAATCCCTTGCCTGGGGACAACCCATGCCGACCATTTTTATGGCGCGGTACCGGTGACTCGGCCATTGACCGCAAGCGAAGTCGCCGACGATTATGAAGCCAACACGGGTCGAGTCATTATTGAGCGTCTTGCGGAATTCGATCCGCTAGCCATGCCAGCGGTGTTGGTGGCGGGACATGCCCCCTTTGCGTGGGGAAATTCAGCGGCCCAGTCGGTTGAAAACGCCGTCGCCTTGGAAGCGGTCGCGGAAATGGCCTGGGGTACGCGGCAACTCGTTTGCCCTCCTCCGGAATTGGAAGATTACGTCTTAGAAAAGCATTTTCAACGTAAACATGGCCCCGACGCCTATTACGGCCAGCGGAGACGATAGTCCGGAAGAGATTAAATCAATGATTGATCTTAAGAAATACGAAGTGTGGTTTGTTACCGGGAGCCAGGATCTCTACGGCGCCGAAACACTCAAGCAAGTTGACGAGCATTCGCAAAAAATTGTGCGCGGTTTCGGTGAAGCGAGCGAAATCCCCGTGCGGATTGTTTGGAAGCCTGTGCTCACCACCCCCGAGGCGATTCACGAGATTTGCCATGAGGCGAACCGCGCCACCAATTGCATCGGCTTGGTGACCTGGATGCACACGTTTTCGCCCTCGAAGATGTGGATTGCGGGGCTGAGCGCACTCAACAAGCCATTCGTACATCTGCATACGCAGTTTAACAGCGAAATCCCCTGGTCGACGATCGACATGGATTTCATGAACCTCAACCAATCGGCCCACGGGGGACGTGAGTTCGGATTCATTTGCAGCCGGATGCGACTGGCGCGCAAAGTGGTGGTCGGCCATTGGCAGGAGGATCGTGTTGCTCGCGAGTTGGGAAGTTGGTTACGAGCTGCCGCCGCGCGCGCCGATTTGCGTTCGGCCAAGTTCGCCCGCATCGGCGACAACATGCGCGAGGTCGCCGTCACTGAAGGGGACAAAGTTGCGGCACAATTGCAGTTCGGTTTTGCGGTGAACGGCTACGGCTTGGGCGACGTGGTCGCTTATGTTGATGCCGTGTCCGTTGGCGCGGTCGACGAGCTTTGCAGCCAATACGAAGGGACCTACAAAATGGCTCCCGCCCTTTCCGCAAAAGGAGAGCGACGAGAATCGCTTCGAGACGCGGCCCGAATCGAACTCGGATTGCGGTCATTCTTGACGGAAGGAAATTTCGTCGGATTCACCGACACGTTTGAGAATCTGCACGGACTCAAGCAACTTCCTGGCTTGGCAGTGCAGCGGTTGATGAACGACGGTTACGGCTTCGGTGCCGAGGGAGATTGGAAGGCCGCCGCGATGGTCCGCTGTGCCAAGGTGATGGCGGCGGGTTTGCCCGGGGGCACGTCGTTTATGGAAGATTACACATACCACCTCAGGGGTGATGATTCGACCTGCCTGGGGGCCCACATGCTCGAGATTTGCCCGTCGATTGCCGAGGGGAAACCCTCGTGCGAGATCCACCCTCTGGGGATCGGCGGCAAGGAGGATCCCGTGCGGCTGGTATTCAACACCCCACCGGGGCCGGCGGTGAATGCCACGCTCGTCGACATGGGCAATCGCTTTCGCATGGTGCTTAACGAAGTCGATGTTATTTCTCCCCCCCAACCACTCGAAAAACTTCCCGTCGCCCAGGCCTTGTGGAAACCGCGGCCCGATTTGAATATCGCCGCGGCTGCATGGATTTTGGCCGGTGGATCGCATCACCCCGTGTTTAGCCAGGCCCTCACGACGGAGCACTTCGAAGACTTTGCCGAGATGACCGGCGTGGAATTCTTGGTGATTGATGCCGAAACACGCCTTCGCGACTTCAAAAATGTCATTCGCTGGAACGACGCCAGCGGCGTTTACGACCGCAAATTTTGATCGGCGAGTATGTAGCTTATGATCCTCATCGACGAAAAACTGCAAGCCTGTGATTTCTTGCCGCGCTTGGATGCGTTTTGGGCAGCCTCGGCACGTGCGATCGAGTCAATTGAAAAAAGTTGTCCCCCCGGTTCAGGCTCACCCGTGTTTACCGTGGCGGGCCGCTTCACCGCCAAGGGCTGGACCGAGTGGACCCAAGGGTTTCAATATGGTTCCGCCCTTCTGCAATTCGACGCCACCGGCGATGAGCAGTTTCTTGAACTCGGTCGTCAACGAACTGTCGACGTGATGGCACCGCATCTCACGCACGTGGGCGTGCACGATCACGGTTTCAATAATGTCAGCACTTACGGCAATTTGTGGCGGTTGATGAACGAAGGCCGTATTCCCGAAGATGCTTGGGAGCGAAATTTCTATGAACTCGCCCTCAAGGTCACGGGGGCCGTGCAAGCCGCCCGTTGGTCGCCGACCAGTGACGGTGGCGGCTACATTTATTCCTTCAATGGTCCCCAATCGTTGTTTGTCGATACGATTCGCTCGTGCCGCGCGCTGGCGATGTCGCATCAGTTGGGCCACGCACTGATGGGGGAACGCGACGAGAAGATCAGCTTGCTCCACCGCTTGGTGCAACACGCCACCGCGACCGCTCGTTACAACGTATGGTACGGCGAGGGGCGTGACGCCTACGATTTGCGTGGCCGCACCGCGCACGAATCCGTGTTCAACACCAACAATGGTGATTACCGCTGCCCCTCGACTCAGCAAGGTTATTCGGCGTTCAGCACGTGGACCCGCGGGCTCGCGTGGGCGATGCTCGGCTTTGCCGAGGAATTAGAATGGATTGCGACTCGAGAAGACAGGGAACTCGAGGAATTTGGCGACGGCGGCCACATGGAAGCCACGTTTCTCAAGGCGGCTCGCGCCACTTGCGATCTCTATCTCGAACACACGCCGGTGTGCGGCGTGCCCTATTGGGATACCGGAGCACCGGGGCTGAGCAAGTTGGACGACTATCTTGCGCGGCCCGCCGATCCTTTCAACGATTTCGAGCCGGTCGACAGTTCCGCGGCGGCGATTGCCGCGCAGGGTTTGTTGCGATTAGGAAACTATCTCAAAGCTCGCGGCGAAACCGCAAGCGGGGAGCTTTATCGACAAGCTGCGTTCACCGTGGCGAAGAGTTTATTGACCGATCTTTATCTGTCCGCCGATCCCAAGCACGAAGGGCTGTTGTTGCACTCGGTCTATCACCGCCCCAATGGTTGGGATTACATTCCCCCCGGTCGGAACGTTCCCTGCGGCGAGGCTTGCATGTGGGGCGATTACCATATGCGCGAGTTGGCCCTGATGCTGCAGCGTGAAGCGACCGGCAAACCTTATTACACGTTCTTCGGCCCTGTCGCTTGATGAGAATTTCTATGCCCAACGCATCCAAAAAAGTAGCTCTTGTTACCGGCGGGACGCGTGGTATTGGTCTCGGTATTGCACGGCAATTGGCCCAATCTGGTTTCGACTTGGCAGTGAATGGCCGTCGGGCGGAAGCGGATATTGCGGACACATTGGCGGAACTCGAAGAACTGGGCGCCCAAGTCATTTATTGTCAGGCGGACGTGGCCAACTCGACGGGACGCGGGCAAATGGCTGAGAAAATCCGCCGAAAGTTTAACAGGCTCGACGTGCTGGTGAACAATGCGGGCGTGGCCCCCGATGTGCGTGCCGATTTGCTCGACGCAAGCGAAGAAAGTTTCGACCGGCTCATCAGCATCAATCTCCGCGGGCCGTATTTCCTCACGCAGTTGGTTGCCCGTTGGATGGCGGAACAACGCGCGTCCGACAAGAATTTTTCTGGCGTGATTGTCAACGTTTCATCGATAAGTGCAACGGTCGCCTCGGTGAATCGGGGTGATTACTGCATCAGCAAGGCGGGCGTCGCGATGGCCACCCAGTTGTGGGCGGCGCGCCTCGCGGAATTCGGTATTCAAGTCTACGAGGTCCGGCCCGGCGTGATTCACACGGACATGACGAGCACCGTCACTGAGAAGTACGACAAGCTGATCGCCGAGGGACTGACCGTCGAGCCGCGTTGGGGAACGCCCGAGGACGTGGGCCGCGCGGTCGCCGTGCTCGCCCGCGGCGAACTGACCTACGCAACCGGAAACGTCATTATGGTTGACGGCGGACTGACGCTGCCTCGACTGTAGTTGTTGACACGAGAAGGAATCTCAGCCGGATCGCAACGCGATCCGGGGAATTCCCGGACTGGCGTTGCAGTCCGGCTAGGGGATGTTTTGGAGATAATCGAACAATGCAAACACATTGTTTCGCCTTGCTGGCGATCCTGTTTTTGGCAGAGTTTGCTCACGCCGGCGAAATCGAAATCGCCGCCGGCAAACATGCTTACCCGGCAGGAACGACGGTGGTCTCTTGTGAAGTGCCGGCCACGATGAGTCCCGATCAGCGAATTGTCGAACTCGTTGATGAAAGTGACAATCGCGTGATTGCTCAGCGAGATGGCTCGCAGCTTTTCTGGATGCTCGAAGAACCCCTCGCCGCACGCGAAACTCGGACCTATAAGGCGATCGCCGATTCTGCCACCGAAACTGAATCGGTAACTTGTGAAATCAAAGACGGCG
>JBGTEU010000074.1:0-10391 GCA_041747595.1 Bythopirellula sp. | reverse complement strand
GACGGCAATAGCAACCTCTCCTATGTTGCCAGTACGTTCGACGTGGCCCATGACCATGGTTTGAGCACCGCACTTTACGCAGGAAAAACCAAATTCAAGATTTACGACCAGAGCTATAACTCCACGACGGGTGCGATCGACGTCACCGGGCCGGACAACGGTCGGGACAAGATCGACTTTTTTCTTAGCGACGAAGATGCCCATCAGATATTTCTGTCGAGCTTGGGTGACGACGATTTTAATTACAGCTTTTTACATTACGCGCATCCCGATAATGCTGGCCATTCAAGTGGTTGGGGTTCTGTTGCTTGGGATTTGGCCGTGCAGGCTGTCGACAATCACTTGGGAAGCATCATGGACTTTGTGCAAGCTGATCCCGAGTTGGCAAACGATACCGTATTGGTTTTGTCCTCCGATCATGGTGGTACTGGTACGGGACACAGCACGGCGAGCCTCGCTGCCAACTACACGATTCCCCTAATGGTTTGGGGGCATGGCGTGACTCCGGGTGCCGATCTTTACGAGTTAAACCCCTCCACGCGCACCGACCCCGCTACCTCACGTCCCGATTACAATGCCGCAGGACAACCCATTCGAAATGGCGACACGGGCAACTTGGCATTGGACTTGTTGGGTTTGGGTTCCATCCCCGGTTCAACAATCAATGCGACCCAGAATCTGGCGGTGGCTTCGCCTTTTTCAGCCGACTTTGACGGAGATCTTTCCGTCGACAGTGATGATCTTGCGATTTGGCAAGAACAGTACGGAGCTTTGGCGACGGCACCATCCGTGCGCGGTGACGCCGATGGAGATCGCGACGTCGATGGCGACGACTTCTTGATATGGCAACGACAGTACGGCAGTTCCGTTGGCCCACTTACGGAGCTTCGGGCAGGTCCCGAACCGAGCGGTCTTGGGCTAGGCTTGCTTTCGATGCTTAGTGTTGGACTAAGCCAGCGAACGATCCGTTCCACAAGAACTGGTGGTCTGCCGTTAAGCGTTGCTGGCTGCAGAAAACGGGGTGATTCACCGCGTCCAAAAAAAAGCCGGCCAAGAATCGTTGTGGCATCCGCTTCTTGAATCGCGATAATCGGATTTGCCCCAATGTTGGCATGTTCCTTGACAACTGAAGACGAAGCCTTCAGCTATCAGCTCTTAGCCAGATAGCCATGGCCACCGCTTCGTTTGAGAAGACGGCAAGACTTATGGACGTCAGGAAATGAGGACTTGGTCCCTCGGTCTCTATGTCCTAGCGTCCGTTAGTCCCGATTTCGATCCGTTTTGGCCAATATTCGAGTAATATTGTCACCTCCCAAACGCGAAAACCTTGTAATTACCGAGCGTCACGGCAGAACTCCGTGACAAAAAGATGAGTTTTGGCATTTTGGCGCGGTACTTAAAATTCGGGTCAATATTCCCGCCCGCGATGGCACACGGATTCACCGACTACGTGAGGACTCTTCAAGAACGGTGATATGAAGCGAACAACACATATCGGCAGACTGCTGAAAACTACGTCCGAGAAATCACTGTCTCGCATAATCGCGGGTCGGCCAAGATTGCTTGCAGCATATCCACCGAGGGGGGTTTGACGAGATGTTCGTCAAAGCCGGCCGCCTTCGATTCGTCGATATCCTCGGGCCGGCCATAGCCGGTGAGGGCAACGAGGAAGGGTTGATAATTTCCCTCGCGAGCGCGAATCGTCCGCGCCACTTCGTAGCCGTCCATGCCGGGGAGACCGATATCAAGCAGCACCAAATCAGGTTGCTGTGTTTCGATCGCTTCGAGAGCAGCGGGGCCATCGTGTGTCATTTCGATTTCGTGGCTCCCCAACTTTTTGAGCAGCATGGCGATTAATCTGGCCGCCCCATAGTTGTCGTCAACCACCAAGATACGGCGAGCTTGGCTCATGGCACTTACCCTTTTTAATTTGATCAAGGGAGTTTGCGTGCTTACTGGGAGCTTGATCGTGAAGCGACTTCCTTGACCGATACCTGCGCTCTCCGCGGAGATCGAACCGGAGTGCAATTCCACCAGACTGCGGACCAATGTAAGTCCGATTCCCATACCCCCTTGAGCCCGATCCAGAGCACGAGAGGATTGGGTAAATAGATCGAAGACTCGCGGCAAGAGTTCCGGCTCGATGCCGATACCGTTATCCTGCACCTGCAAAACCAACTTATCGCCTTGGCAACTTACGTCGAGCTGCACCTGGCCTCCCTCGGGGGTGTATTTTGAGGCATTGTTCAGCAGATTTCCCAACACCTGCACCAACCGCACGGGGTCGGCCCGCAGATAAATTGGCTCGTCCGGCACCGAGACTTCCAAGAATTGGTCCTTGGCTTTAAACGCCCAGGATAAGGACTCGACGGCTCGATTCACCAAGGGAGCGATCTCCACGATTTCTTGGCGGAGTTCAACTTTACCGCGGGCGATCCGCGAGACGTCGAGCAAGTCATCCACGAGTCGGACGAGGTGTTCCACTTGGTCCCGCATAATGCCGACGACTTCCTTGGACTGATTGCTTTCCATCGACAAGTAATCCAGGCCGCTGCGAATCGGCGCGAGCGGGTTACGGAGTTCGTGAGCCAGCATGGCCAAGAACTCATCCTTGCGGTGGTCGGCTTCGCGCATCGAGTTGATGAGCTGCATTTGCTCGATAAAGTCAGCCGCTTGCCGGGCGTAGAGATCGAGCATGGTCAATTCACGCGAACTTAATTTCCGCGGCTCGCGAAAATGCGTGGACAAGATGCCGAGCAGAGCACCACGGCGGCTGTGGAGCGGCGTGGACTGAAAGGCACGATAGCCGGCCCTTTCTGCAAATGACAATAAACCGCGATAGTCGGGATCGGCAGCGACGTCTTCGATGATTGCGCGCTCTCCTGAAATCAAAGCTTTGGCGCAATCCGAATTTTCGATGAAAGTGGCATCCACAAGACTTTCAAGAAATTCTTGATCGAAACCGTGCTGAGCGGCGACATTGAATTTATCGATTGCGGAATCGTAAAGATGCACGCAACCCATATCAGCCTGCTGCATCGCAATTGCCGAAGTGAGCACTTCCTGTAAAGCGCTTTCCAAATTCTGCGTCGCCAGCAAGCGCGCCGTTAATTCGTAAAGGCTGTTCATGCTCGCCAAATCGGCCGAAATCCTTTGCTCGTTCTCACTTAATGCCTGTTCGGCCAACTTGCGAGAGGTGATATCGGCGACCGTGCCAATGTAGCCGAGCATTTTGCCTTGTGGGTCGCGCAAAGGTTCGGCGTTGCCTTGCAGCCAGGCAATGCTGCCGTCGGGGCGACGAAACCGAAATTCCGTATGAGAAGGCAATCCTTGGTCACAAGCCTGTTGCCAGTCGGTGATAACACGGTTCCGGTCTGCGGGATGCACGGCCTCAATCCAACCATCGCCCTCGGCATCTTGCGAAAGTAGGCCCGCCAGACCGCACCAAACTTCGTTAACAAATACAGTCTTTCCCGTGAGGTCAGTCTGAAAGATTCCCACGGGGGCATGGTTGGCCAAAGTGCGGAAACGCTCCTCGCTTTCACGCAACGCCTCGGCGGCGAGAATGCGGTCACTGATGTTGCGAGCCACTTTCGAGGAACCGATGATCTGGCCACTCGCATCATAGACGGGTGAAACGGTCAACGACAAATCTAATCGCTTACCGTCACGTGCCATCCGCACCGTTTCAAAATGCTCGACACGTTGGCCGCGGCGAATTTTATCAAGTATTCGCATTTGTTCTTCGTATCGTTCTTCAGGTATCACCATTAAAATTGATTGGCCAATCGCTTCTTCGGCCGTGTAACCGAAAATGCGTTCAGCTCCCGCATTCCACGAAGTGATGATTCCGTCAAGGGATTTGCTGATAATTGCATCCTCGGATGAGGAAACACTCGCAGCCAATAGCGAGCGATCTCCCTCGGCACGCCGTTGTTCGGTGACGTCGAGCAGCATGTTGATTGCGCCGACGATCTTGCCGGAATCGTCAAACAATGGCTGCGGATGCGGCATCACATTCAGACGAGTGCCATCGGGGCGTTCGATCACGATTTCTTGTCCCGCGACCACTCGGCCTTCTTTAAGGGTCAGTGCCATCGGGCATTGATCGATAGCAAGCGGTGTACCGTCAGGACGGTAAATACGGTAGGAACCGCACCAAACTTCTTTACCAACTTCGGGCGTGCGTCCCCAAAGCTTCACTGCCGCTTCATTAAATAATTCCAAGCGCCCTTCGGTGTCGCACGTGTAAACGGCCGCGGGCAAGCTCTCGACCAACCGGCGGTATCGCTCCTGTTCTCTCCTAGCGAGTTCTTCCATATGCTTGCGGTCGGTGACCTCGCGGGTTGATCCGGCAATGGCCTCGACTTCGCCAGCGCTATCCAAAACCGGCACGAAGATGTATTCGTAGACGCGGGTGCCGAGCGGACCCGTGAAAGGGACTTCCCCTTTGATCGGACGTTTTGTGGATATCACGTGCTCAAGTTCGCGCTGGTGCATGGCCGCATGCCAGGCGGGATAGCCCAATTCCAAGCAATTCTTGCCGATAGCGTCCTTCCAAGTGCGGCCCCACATTTCCAGCAGCGAGTCGTTGGCAAATGTGAACCGGCCTTCCAAATCGAAGACATACACCAAATCGGGAGTACTCGAGAGAATCGCTTCGTAGAGGCGTCGCTGTCGATCAGACTCTTCACGAGTCTTGCGAAGTTCCTCAACCGCCCGGCTTCGTTCGGTAATGTCGACCGCCACTCCGCATACCCCTTGTACTTCGCCTCCCGTATCGAGCAAGGGAAATTTGACGGCTAAAAAATCTTGGTGGAAGTCGCCACGCTGAACGCGCTCTTCATTTTCAATGGAACACCGTGATTTGACCACTTCCAAATCATGTTGCCGCAAGCGCGCTGCAGAAGCAGCGTCCAGCAACTGATCGTCTCTGAGGCCCACAACGTCCGCGCGCCCGAGGGCTTCGCAGGCCAAGCGATTGGCTAACGTGTAGTGCCCCTCGAGATCCTTGACAAAGATCGCCACGGGGGCATTCGTAGCAAGTTGCGCGAAAAGGTCTCCGCCCTCGCTCATCGCCTTTTCCATGAGCATCGTATTTGTGCGGTTGAGCGCACCGTTCGTTCTCTTTAGCACGGGCAATCTCTACGATGAGAGTTGGGCGTCGCGGGTCAATACAAAAAACAACCTCCCCACTGATGACACTTTTCAGGTCAATAAAATGGACAAAACGGTCTGCAGTAAGGGATGGAAGACATTGTTGCACCAGTGAAGTTTGATAGCAACAAGTGTTGGGGAAAAGCTAGTTGAATCGTGGGGGTTGGGAGTTTGGCTTCCTGCTTCTTTTGAGTTGATAGCAATTGACACCTATTGTTGGTCGTTGACCAACCAACCAAACACCTCGTTCAGCGGCAGTTGATGCGATTTCTGCGGTCGGCAAAGTATGGCGAACTCGAATTGACTGGTTCAAATGCGGCGAGATCTTGCTTAACTCTTGAGAACGTCGAGCAGCCGTTGGAGATCAGCGTCGTTATTGTAAGCGTGGGCGCTCAAACGCAACCGACCCGAGCGACAGTTGAGCGCCACCCCTTGGGCCAGGCACACTTTGCGGAGCTCTTGCGAATCGCGGTCAGGAATTTCAAACGACACGATTCCCGAGCGGTCCTCGCCTTCCCGAGGTGAGTGAATCACCGCACCGGCTTGATTCAATTGCTCACACGCGATGTCAGTGAAATCAAGAATCGCCGCGGCAATGTTTTCCACGCCTAGCGACAGGAGCAAATCCATACTGGCCCCCAAGCCGAGGAAGCCCGCCATGTTGTAGGTGCCCCCTTCGTAGCGGGCCGCACTGGTTTTGAGTTTCAACTCGATCTGATCGAAATTGCCCGCATTCACGACACTGTTCCAGCCAATGCCAATTGGCTGTAACCGTTCGATCCATCCCTGATGGATGTAGGCAATGCCCGCCCCTTCGGGACCCAAGAGCCACTTATGGCCGTCAGTCGCGAGCACATCGATTTCATCAGTAATCACATCAAGCGGAAACACGCCGAGGCCCTGGATGGCATCCACCAAGAATAACGCCCCGCATTCATGGGCCAGGTCGGCAATCGGCTTGAGCGCACGCCGGCAACCGTTGGAGTAACAGACCCAACTCAAACTCACCACGCGCGTGCGTTCGTCGCAATGCTCGGCAATCTGTTCCGGTGTCACACGGCCATTGTCGGTTGGAACCAATCGCGTTTGCACGCCGCATTTTTCCAAATTCATCCACGGGTACAGGTTTGTGGGGAATTCGTCTGCGAGCGTCACCACGTTGTCGCCCGGACGCCAGTCGAGACCCTCCGCAACCAAGTTGATGCCGGCTGTGGTATTCGGGAGTAGCGCAATTTCGTCCTCGGCGGCTCCGAGTAGTTGTGCCGCGGTCTGACGACAACCCGCAAGCTGCGCCGACCACTCGTGCCACGTGGTGTCCCCTTCCTCGGCGGCTTGGTTGAGCCATTTCGCGATTGCTTCGCTAGCCGGCTGTGACAACGGAGCGACCGCCGCGTGATCGAAGTAGGCCCACTTGCGGGCCACCGGCATCGCGGCACGCAGCCGCTCGCGAGATTGTTCGATAAAATGACTCATGACAATTTTTCTCATGTACCGGTGGCAAAATGAACTCGCATCATAACCAAATAGCATGGATTGCGAAAATCATCGGCGCACTTGTGCTAATCTGCGGACCGGCTCTGTTTGCTCCGAGTTCGCACGCCCAAGATTTCTCCAAGTTACGCGAGCAAATGGTCGCCGAGGAAATCGAAGCCGCGGGTGTGAAAGATCCCAGAGTTCTCCAGGTCATGAGAACCACGCCGCGGCATGAATTCGTGCTTAAGAAGTGGCAATCGCAGGCGTATTTTGATGCCGCGCTCCCCATCGGCGATTCGCAAACCATTTCACCTCCCTACGTCGTGGCGTATATGACCGAGCAGCTAGACCCTCAACCCACCGATCGCGTGCTTGAGATCGGCACAGGGAGCGGTTACCAAGCGGCTGTTCTCAGCCCGCTGGTGAAAGAAGTTTATACCATTGAAATCGTCGAACGCCTTGCGCGACGTGCCGAGCAAACGCTCAAGCGTTTGAAGTATGCCAACGTACACGTGCGAGCTGGTGATGGCTACCAAGGTTGGTCCGCAGCCGCGCCGTTCGACAAGATTATCGTCACATGTTCTCCCGAAGCGATTCCGCAACCGCTCATCGATCAGCTTGCCGAAGGGGGGCAAATGATTATTCCCGTCGGCGAGCGCTATCAACAAAACCTCATTCGCGTGACCAAGCGCGATCGCCAGTTGATCAAAGAGCCTTTGCAAGCCACATTGTTCGTACCCATGACGGGAACCGCCGAAGAGAAACGCCGTGTATTTCCTGATCCAACACGACCGCGGATCGCGAACGGCGATTTCGAGCAAGTGTTCGGTGAAAAGGAATTGCCGGTCGGTTGGCATTATCTTCGGCAGGTCCGCATCGACAAAACTGCTGACGGCAATCGGTTTCTTTCCTTCACCAATTCCGAACCGGGCAAACCGAGTCGGGCGCTGCAAGGCCTGGCCCTCGATGGCAGGCACGTCCAACATGTGCGGCTCACTGCCCGTGTGCGAGCCAAAAATTTGGCACCTGATCCCACAGGCCAATGGCCTGCGATTGTTCTCACCTTTTACGATCAGCGACGGGCGGTGATCGAAAATCAAACGCTGGGCCCTTGGCAAACTGATTTCGATTGGCGCGACGAAAGCCGCCTGTTCCGCGTTCCCGCCACCTCGCGGGAGGCCATCGTCCGCCTGGGACTGTTAGGAGGACTCGGCCAGTTGGACATCGACGACGCCATTTTAGAGGCCCTAGCTAAGCCTTAAGTGCGGACAAAACAGGGGTATAATGTCGTTGCAAAGCGCGTAAACCCTAAAAACGTTTAATTTTACGTAGATTGCTTGAATTAAACCGCTCGGCTGCTATCTTGAGGTTTTGATAGCGGGAGTTTGTTTCCGCTCGACCAGCAGATTCCATGGAGACACCGGTGATGAGAATTCTTGGCAAAGGCCGTTATCAGATTGCACTCTTGGCGGCGGCACTTTTGGTTGGTTTAGGAAGCGAAGCAGGTGCTTGGTCCTACGGCAGTTGGGGTTCCTACGGTGGCGGATCGTATGGATCTTATGCATCTTCAGGTTCTTACGGTTCCTATGGATCCGGCGGCAGCTACGGAAGTCACGGCCGGGTCGGGATCATCGGCAGAATTCGCGCTCGCCATGCCGCCCGCCACAGCCATGGCTCTTATGGCTCATACGGTTCAGGTGGTTCGTACGGTAGCTACGGCAGTTACCAAGTTTCTTATGGCAGCTCGGGTAGCTATGGCAGCTCAGGTTCGTCGGGCAGCTATGGCGGAGTAGCCTACAGCGCTCCCGTCGAAACCGATTGCGTCGATTGCACATCTTCCACCAGCACAGACAAAGCATTGATGACCTCGGGCAGTGCTGTGATCGAAGTGGCCGTTCCCGCCGACGCCAAGGTGTTTGTCAACGACAAGCCCACCAGTAGCGCAGGCTCTTCACGCAGCTTCGTTTCCAACAGCTTGCAAGCGGGACAGACCTACCTTTACAGCTTCCGCGTCGAGTTCGAGCAAAACGGCGAGACGGTTGTAAAGAACGAATCGGTCAAGCTCAGCGCGGGTGATCGCGTGGCATTGTCCTTTGGCGCCAACGACGAACTCCAATTAACCGCGGCCACGGGTACGACGAAGACCGAACTCAAGGTCTCGGTTCCCGCCGAGGCGAAGGTCTTTTTAGCGGGTGCCGCAACCGATCAAACCGGTGAGGCCCGTACTTATGCGACTCATCGTCTGAGCGAAGGCCAAAAGTGGGATGGCTACACCATTCGTGTCGAGCTCGAGCAAGACGGTGAAACCCAGGTGCGTGAGGAAACCCTCAGCATCGAAGGGGGCAAGACCTACGAGCTAGCGTTCGATTTCGAGACCGAAGTCGACCAGTTGGCCTCCAAATAGCCCCTTGGCCAACAAAATCGCAATTTCACCCCCACATCGGTGTTGACCGGTGTGGGGGTTTTCATTTTGCTACGGGTCCTAGCTGCGATTTCAACAAATCGCCGGGACCGGTGATTCGCGGAAATCGGGATTACTCGGAAATGACAGGGATGAAGCCCATTCGGGCAGATTATCGGAGCCACGATGGCCAAGTTCGAACCTTCTCGCAATGATCCGCAGCGTCCCAACCCCCCCGGGCAACAGGCACCCCGCAAACCGGCGGCCCGCCCGACGGGCGACATTGGTTGGCATCCCGTCTGGCGGTGGCTGGTAAGCCTTTTGATTGTGCTGCACGTGCTTGCAGTGTTTTGCGCACCGTGGGATCTTTCGACACAGGCCGCGCTTCCTCCAGGTTTCACGCCGCCGACCGACAATCTGGGCCGGCCACTCCCTCCTGCCGCGAATGCCAACGTATGGCAAGAACCGGTCGTGACCCGCACTCTGCGAGGTTGGTTTTTTCGTCACTACTTGAATCTTCTCTATTTGAATCACGGCTATGAATTCTTCGCCCCCGATCCGAACGGTAGCCATATCATTCGTTATCAAATTAGTGATAGCGGCGGCCGTGAGATCGCCGGCGGACAATTTCCCGATCTCGAGGCACAATGGCCACGGCTACGTTACCACCGACATATGATGCTCGCCGCGCAAACCGGCGACATGGGCGAAGAGTCGGGCCGCCACTATGCCCAACATTTACTCGCCATGAATAGCGGGCAATCGATTCGGCTCGAGTGGATCATTCACAAATTGCTTTCGCCGCAAGACGTAAAGAACGGCACGCCGCTCGATGCCCCCGCGACTTATCAAGTGCTGGCAAACATCCAAGAAACCGCGCGGCCCAAGCCTGAGCAACCGGTTGCATTGCCTCCAACCACGGGAGGCCGGTGATGGGAGTCTTTGCCGACACGCGCGGCTATGTCGCCGAAACCTGGCAGGCATGGAATCGCTTTTGGTTTCGCCCGACCGATCCGGCGACCCTTTCGCTGATTCGTCTCCTAGCCGGGACGATGTTGTTCTACACGCATCTGATGTGGTCGTTCGATTTGCAAGCGTTCCTCGGCCAAGAGGGTTGGCTGCCGGTGGAATTCATCCGCCGCGTCCAGGGCGAACAGTGGTCGGTTTGGAGTGTGTTTTTCTGGATCAAGCCGGGTTGGCTGCTGTGGTGCGTGCATATTTTCGCGCTCTTGGTCTTTTTCTGTTTGATGATCGGCTTTTTTAGCCGCACGATGGCGATTCTGGCGTTTCTGTTCGCGGTGTCGTACGCCCACCGGGTGAGCCCGGGGGCATTTTTCGGACTTGATAAAACCAATTGCAT
>JBGTEU010000073.1:0-2691 GCA_041747595.1 Bythopirellula sp. | reverse complement strand
CGTTGCTGAACCTCTGCGATCCATTCGTCGGATGGAGACGCCCAATCCTCGGGAGATACCGTGTCCCATAGCGCCCCAATTAGTTGGACTTTCTCTGCGACAGGCAATGATTGAGCGGCAATCAAAATGTCTTGAAGAGTGCTCATGAAGAGATTATAGCCTGCCTCTCCATGATCGAAAAGCGATTTGAGTCGGGGATTCCTGATTAAGTTGTTGTCATATCCGGAGGCGATTGTAATTCCAGACTGTTCTTTTCCCGCTCCAGCAGGTGCAACCCGATATCAAGCACTGTCTTCCCGACAATGAGAATCACCAGCATCCACACGGGAGAGTCTACGGCCATAATAAGAAATGCTCCGAAAATTATGGCAATGTGCAGAATGACAATTCGGCCGTACGGGCGGAACATGAGTTGCGGTACCGTCACCTGGCGGTATTCGCCGCGGTAAATGAAGTTTGTAAAGAATGAGAAGAGATGGCTAGCGGCTAAAGCTGCCACGGCCCAGAGCAGGTTTTCATCCTTTAATCGCTGCAGGAAATAAGGCCATGCATCGATCGGGCCTCCTTGCATGGCCCCGCCACCGCCCAAGAGTTCGAAGATAAACACGCCGTGGCCAAAGCAAAACAGTCCATAGTGAACGGTGAAGAACGGAATACAAAACAATGTCGATGCGTGGTGTGCAACCGCCAAGTAGGGTGTCTGATGTTCAAAGAGTTTTGAGACTTGCTGACTGTTGCCCTTGAGTTGTTCTGTGGTGACACTCGCAAATTTGACGGTGTCGCTTGATGGCGAGCAAACAATCATCTTTAAGACATTGATAATTCCTATAATCACGTTTTCTGCCCAATAGATCACCACAACGGCAAACGTGCTCCACCCAAGAAAGAGCACTCCGAGCAGCGGAACAATGTTCGCGGCAATCAGCACCACCACGGAGGGCTTTGTGAAGTCCGCCTTATGCAGTGCCAGTGACGGAAAAGGAGAAGTCATTCGCCTTGATCCTGGATAGTTTGTTCGCGGTCAGAACGCAGCTTGGCACGAATCGTGGCCAAACGCTCGGCCAACTCCTGCTCGAATCCGCTATCGACCGGCCGATAGTATTCGCGTTCCACGCCAAGATATTCCTGTGCGGCGATACCGCCCTCGGCGTTGTGGGCATATTCATAACCCTTGCCGTGGCCTAGGCGCTTGGCGCCGGCATAGTGGGCGTCTCGCAAGTGAACCGGCACGGGAACCGTGCGTCCTTCACGAACATCTGCCCGTGCCTCGCCAATGGCGACCGTCGCGGCATTCGACTTCGGGGCACACGCCAGATAGGCAACCGTTTGGGCCAAGCTCAACTGGCACTCGGGAAGTCCCACGAACTCGCAAGCCTGCATTGCCGCGATGGCCAAGAGGAGAGCGCGGGGATCGGCGTTGCCGACGTCTTCGCTCGCCAGGATGACCAGCCGCCGGGCGAGGAAGCGAACGTCCTCGCCCCCTTCCAACATCCTCGCGAGCCAATAAATCCCCGCATCGGGGTCGCTACCGCGAACACTTTTGATCAGGGCACTAATCGCGTCGTAATGGGAGTCGCCGTCGCGGTCGTATTGCAATGCTTTGCGCTGGACACTTTCGGCGGCAAGCTCCAAAGTAAATTCAACGGGCCGTTCGTCGCAGGAAAGCACACCGATTTCTAACGCCGAAAGCGCCTGCCGCGCGTCGCCATCACAAGTCTGGGCGAGAAACTCGGCCGCGTCGTCATGCAGATTCACGGGAATCGAGCCCAAGCCCCGTTCGCGATCGGCGAGGGTCCGCTGCAATAACGATTTGACGTCGTCCACACTCAGAGGTTGAAATTCAAACACCCGGCTGCGGCTGACCAAGGCACTGTTGACTGCGAAAAAGGGATTCGCCGTGGTGGCACCGACGAGTACCACCGTGCCATCTTCCACGTCTGGAAGCAGGGCGTCTTGCTGGGATTTGTTGAAACGGTGGATCTCGTCAACAAAAAGTAGGGTGCGGGTCCCCTCGGCCGCAAGCACGTCGCGGGCTTCGTCGATGACTTCGCGAAGATCTTTCACGCCGCTAGTGACCGCATTGAGCTGGCGGAACCGGCAACGGGTTTCCGTGGCCAGCAAATGGGCAAGTGTCGTTTTCCCCGTGCCAGGGGGACCGTAAAAAATCAGTGCCGTCAAGCGATCGGCCTTAATCAGTCGACGGAGCAGCTTCCCCTCGCCGAGAAAATGCTCCTGGCCGACGAATTCCGCGAGGGATCGGGGGCGCATCCGCAAGGCCAGGGGTTGTGCCCGGCGGCGATTTTCGGTTTCGGCGGCTTCAAAAAGCGACACGGCGCAAATCCCTCGTATCAGTGTTCCCTGTGTAAAAAGCGTGCCTTCCCTACAATCGTTGTACGCGGTGTCAGTTCCCCCGCCTAGGGAGCCGGTAATACCGACAAGGTTTGTTATTTTCAAGCAGAGTGATAATCTGCGTCGATGCGACCCCATGGCCCCGCGGCCGGTCGACATCCCGCCAACCACTTCTGCCCTCCAAGTAAAGCGTCTCGCCATGAAACACTACGATTGTGTTGTGATCGGTACCGGTCCCGCCGGCCAAAAAGGGGCGATCCAGGCAGCCAAACTCGGTAAACGAGTAGCCATCGTGGAAAAAAATCAGGTGTTGGGGGGGGCCCAAATCAACACCGGCACCAT
>JBGTEU010000072.1:0-2434 GCA_041747595.1 Bythopirellula sp. | reverse complement strand
CCGGTCGCCGGCGTGCAAGTCACGCCCAACCGCTCGGGTCCAGCCAGCGGTTCCCGCGCAGCAAGCAAGCCGAAACCATGGTGGAAGTTCTGGTAGCGAGGGCAGGAATGAAATCACTTTATCTCGGCTCCCGCCCCCGTCCGGATGTCGTGGGCTGTCGCACATTGACCTATAGCAGGCGGTACTAACAAGTTGTTATCTAAGTTAGAGTGCGCGGCATGTGGTTATAAAAGCGAGACTTTTGGTGATACATGTGATTTGTTCGAAGAGTCCTATTCATTCGTTTTTCAGGACAAAGCAACAAATGAGATTACAATTGAGGAGGTGCCTGCCAACGATCTAGAGAAGATGTCAATCGATCTGGACTCAAAAGAATCGGTTACAAAACTACAAGATGCCTTCTCTACTGACCGACAAAAGTTGGTGAATATCCCACGTGGTCAAAGCCGTGGCCCGGTTGACGCAATCTGTCCAGTGTGTGGAAACGCGGCGCTACAAAAACTCGTGATCGGCTTTCAATGATCACATTGTTTCTTACTTGAACGAAGCGACCTGGACGTTCGAGAACCTCCCCACCAGCAATCCGCCAAGTAGGGTGGGCATCGGCTGCGCAAAATCGTCCCCGATGCACGATCTGTCGCGCCGAGGTGCGCTGGCGCTCTCGGACGCGACGCGTGGCGTGTTGCGGCCTCGGTAGCGTCGTGCGGCGAAACACGTCAACGACTCGGCCGCTGTTTCGGATGACCGCTAACCCAGGGCGGCACTCGGCTTGCGCCTCACTTGCCCTGGGCTTTCATAGGACCGCCCCGTTGGGGCTGGCTGGGGCGACCCTCTTTCCCACGGTACTCGCCACAACAAGACTCGGTTAAACCAAAATGGCTTCAACACGTTGATTGCGCAGCCCAGGATGGGCAACCGAAAACACTGTTGCTCGACTCTCCGAGTCGAGAAGCGGTGCTAAAGATGTCTCCGTCGCGAACAACGCCCCACCAGCACCTTGTGCGGAGGGGCCACGGTTGTTGGCACATCCTCTCGACTCGGAGGGTCGAGCAACTGTCAAGTAGGGTGGGCATCGCCCACCAGAAACAGAAATACGGCAACACGTACCGACAACACTGAGATGAGAATTCTGAACTGCGGGTTCGGCTTGCAAGCAGAAACGTAATTTTTTCGAGAATGTCGCGCGCCCGGTCAGGTTTTGCATCGGTATAGCGAGTTACGCGGCGATCGCCCCCCCGGATGGCGCCAAATGTTGCAAAATGTCGCGCGTTTTGCGCGACACTCGACGAATGTCGCGCGCGGCAAATGCGGCTGGCCGCCGAAACGTTCCGCCGGAGGGCGCGCCCTCGTGAACCAGTTCGACCAGCCGACGATCGGTGGAGCATGCTTGCAGGCCAAGGTTATCGACAAAATCCATGACGGGACTCCTGCCCTGTAGAAGGAACAACGGGGGTTCATGTAGAGTGACATATGTACACTACTCTGTCAACACCTCTTTTAGACCAACTGCGCATGGCAACCGTTATGTCGACTCCCGTCACTGTCCGGAAGTCGTCGGCTATCGCTTTTGGCCAACGGCCAAACTCACCGTAGCCAAGGGCAACGCCCCTGGAAGAGTCGCAAATTGAAGGTGAAATTGGCTGAAGGCCAATCTCACGTTGTGGCCGTGAGTGAGCTTGGCCTTCAGCCAAGGGATTCGTTCGAGTCCGTCTACCTGCGGCGATGCCGCAGGCTACGGTGAAATTGGCCGTTGGCCAATTGGGGAACAATTCAAATAGCGCCACTTCAATAAGCCCAAGCGACGGCATCTGCGGAGCCGAACGCATTCCTTCCCAAACCGATTTTGGCGACGGTACACGTACTCGCTCGCCGATGCACTTGCTTGCGCCGCGTGCTGGTATTGGCCGACCGACCGCGCGATAGCTCGCCAGCCATTGGCATGGCTGGTAGACTCTGTGACAACAGCACGGGCCGGTAGTGGTCGTGGTCACCGTGGCCGTGATTCAGGAAACGGCCGACCGTGGCCGAGACCAGCTTCAGGTGATCGTTCCCCATGGCGAACGACCCATCGCGACTTTCCTGTTCACAGGGAAGTTCTTGCTGCGAACACTCTTTTCTGCAAAGTTCTTTCACCCGACTGCCGATATTGACGGTTGTATGGATTAGACAATTTCTGCGGTCGTCGGGGGGCGGACCACGGAAGCATGGGTTGCTTGCATTATTTATACGAACCCACGGTTGCCCATGTTGCCCCGTTTTCCACAATTGCGACCGAATCGACCCGCCGCCGCCGGGGGCCGCTGGCTCGTGCTGTCGCTGTTGCTGGTCTGCGGCAGCGGCTGTCAGGTGTTGTTTCCCAATACCGACTTGCCGATGCGGAACCCGAATCTCGAGGCGGACGTGCCGCCGGAGGCGATGATCGCCCGCGAGCTGA
>JBGTEU010000071.1:0-1813 GCA_041747595.1 Bythopirellula sp. | reverse complement strand
CAATCGCAGGGTGATTGGCGAGATCGAAGCTCTCAAGATTTTCCGCAGTGTGGGAATCGGGTTTCGTTTCGGCAGTGCTTGCCATCCGTGCGATCACATGTTCCGGCGCGACGGGAACATTCGGTGGGGGCGTTGGTGTGGCACTAGCAATCGGATCGCCGTTACTGGCTCGCAAAATTTGCGTTGGTGCTTCAGCCGGCAAAGAGGTGTTTTCCGCTTCGCTGGCGGTTTTGCGAAAAGGCCACGCCAAGACCACACCCAGGGTCAAGATCAATCCGGCGGTCAGAAATTTGCGTTTGCGAGTCACGGCTGGGCGCTCGGGATCGAAGGGGAAAGCAACATCCTGCTTCGTTCAACTTCGGTCAGTGCGCTTTGTGGGATTGAGTTGCGCGGCGAGAGCGCGCAATATGCCGGTCGCGGGGAGCGTGGCATTAGGGATTGGGCCAAGTCTGCCGATTCAGCAAAACCAAACCATTACAAAAACTTTGTGGGCGCCCGCTGTCTACTTCGTTGCCGCGAGATCGCGAGTGTTCACGTTGCCTTGTGAAGCGACTTGAGCCCTCCTTGCCTGTTCACTTTGGCTGAGCCAGAGCAGGACCGGCGACGCAATAAATATCGAGCTGAAAGTACCGACGATAATGCCGACAAACAGTACGAACGAAAACGCGTGCAGGCCTACGCCACCGATCACATAGAGCATGATGACCGAGAAAATCGTCGTGAGTGACGTAAGCAATGTTCGCGCCAAGGTTTGGTTGACGCTCTGGTTGATCATGTCGCCCGTGAGGCGTGGGCTCTTGCCTTTTACTTCGCGAATGCGGTCGAACACCACAATCGTGTCATTAAGCGAGTAACCGATCAAAGTCAAAAACGCCGCGACAACGGTCAGGCTGATTTGAAATTTCTCCAACATCAATGCCTGAGCCAATCCTGGCAATGCTTCAACGACCCAGCCGCTAATGGCCAGCAGTCCGAGCGTAATCAACACGTCGTGAATCACCGCCACCAGCGCGGCCGCACCATAAGACCAGCCGTGGAATCGGAACCAAATATACGCCATGATGCCAATAAAACTTACGGCGGTCGATGCGATGGCTTTGGTTCGTAAGTCGTCGGCGACCCGGCCTCCGATCTTGTTGGCCAAGGGGAAAATGGGTTCGTTGTTGATCGCGTTTTCCAATTCGGTAAGCACTTCCTGCGCGGCATCCGGGGGAAGTGCCATTTTCACGTCCCACGTGTTAAAGCGACGCGCACTTCCCTTAGAGTAGTCGGGATGCGAAAGTTCAAATCTCGCCGAACCATGGCCTTTAGCCTCGAGCGCTTCGCGGAGCATGTGCTCGACGGTATCGAAATTTACGCCTGCGCTGGTGTCTGCTGCGTCGCCAAATATCAATTGGGCCTTGGTGCCATCGGCGAACAGATCGATTGTCCGCGCTGCGGGAGTTGATTCCTCGGTTTCGGCGGTTTCGGTTTCAGCAATCTCGGCCTCAGCAGCTTCGCTTGCCGGAGCATCAGCGATTTCACTCTCCGCCTCATTCGTTGCGCTGTCCTCCACTTGGAAATTTACCAATCGCGCGGAAACTTGCCGACGCACGGGAATCGCCCCCGTTTGTTCGCCGACGGGTCCCACGTTGGTGGCCTCAACCCGGTAGGTTTGTAACTTGTCGCCGAACTTGTCCTGCAAAGTCTTCTGCACGGCTTCGACGTCCTGTTCAATGCTGCTGACCGTGAACCGCGTGCCGTCCTCGCCCACTTCCACGAGCGATAGATTCTTGTCCTTGAGATCGGTATCAGCCAGCACGTCCATGACCTC
>JBGTEU010000070.1:0-7937 GCA_041747595.1 Bythopirellula sp. | reverse complement strand
AGGCAAGGAGGGAACTCGCTTCGTGGCATTTGCCGATGGGCAAGTGGAATGTCTTGACGAAAACAGCACGAGTCACATTCTCTTAGCCTTCTGGAAAGGTTTCTGAAATGAGGCGCCAATCGTTGCTGGGTTTTACCCTCGTTGAGTTGCTGGTGGTGATTGCAATCGTGGGAGTTTTGATAGCCCTACTGTTGCCGGCAATTCAATCGGTCCGCGAGTCGGCCCGCCGCATGCAATGCCAAAACAATTTAAGGCAGGTGGGAATCGCAACCCTCAATTACCACGATTCTCAAGGCTGCCTCCCCACGTCGGGGAATAACGGAACGATCACTCGCCCCAACGGCCCTTCAGCCGCAGGCGCGAGTGTGCCGTTTCAGCAGGCGGGCACCCTCTACCAGATCTTGCCCTATTTGGAACTCAGCGCGGCGGTCGCTCGTGACGAACTAACGGTTCAAGGTCTGGCGGTGCCGATGTATTTTTGCCCGTCTCGGCGAACGGCCACAACACGACTTGATGCCGATGGAAATCTCCTGGGCTTGAATGATTACGCCATGCCTACCTGGAAAGATAAGACGGCTGGCCCAGGTTTGGGGGGGGACAGCCCCGGCTGTTGGAATTATTGGGGCGACAACAAGGGCGACGACGTCAATCATCCCTTCTATCGCAATACGTATTTCGTTCGCAGTGGCAAGGCGTCGACTGCCTTTCCCCCAGGCCGAATGGCCGAAGTGACCGATGGCACCTCCAATGTGCTCATGTTCGCTGAGAAGTTTGTCGATCCGACGCGGTACGAGCCGGTGAAATTCGACGAGGAACCGATTCAAGCCCCTTGGCCCATTCCGATCAGCTTTACCGATATGGGGTACTATCACGGATGGCATTGGTCGGTCTTGCGCTGCTCCCAATGGGGGCCCATACAAGACCAAGAGTTGTCAAACTTCGCCTACTGGCAAATGTTTGGTTCCGCCCATTCCGCGGGGATCAATGCGGTGTTTGGAGATGGTTCTGTCCGAATGATCAGCTACGAAATCTCCAATCCGGTATTTCAACTACTTTGCCGCAAGGATGATAGCCAACTCATCGAATCTGATGCCCTCTGAGTGGCAAACTTGGTGGTTTGATCGACTATTTCGCCTCATTTGCATTGCTACCGCTGGTGATTATTCTGGAGAGTGCGGCCTTTGCGGCCGTTTTCACAGAGTGTACTCCAAGAGGTATCGGCAATGTTACGGCGAAGTGGTTTGATGGCGTTGGTTTTGGTGTGTGGCTTAGCCGGGGGCGAAGTTCAGGCCCAGTGTGGCGGTTCCTTTGGCGGTGGCTTCGGCGCTTGGGACGTCGGCCGGCTCTACCAGGTGCTCTCTCAAAACGTCCCCTACTACTCCGCGTTCCCACCGGTGTACTACAGTGCTCCCGTGCCGCGAAGCTACGGCTACAGCCCGTTTGCGTATCCGCCTGGAACGATGACCCCTGAAATCGTCGAGACGGTTTCCGCGCAAGAGATCGTGAATCCCTACGTGGTGCCGACTTCCACGGAAGCGTCTGCTCCGCAAGAAGATCAAGTCACAAAGTCTGAAAGCCCTCCTGAAGCGTTGGTTGTGATGAACCCGTTCGTTGAGTCGAACCTGGTTCGTACGGCCGCGACTTCTGCTGGTCGCTAGTTTTGCTTGCAATCAACAAATCATACTCAAGCGGGGCATTTTGCTAGCAGAATGCCCCGCTTGTTTGCGCCAACGCTCACCAATCCGTCTGGACACATTCGGCAAGTTGGCTAACATTCGCACCTTGGCCAAGTGGCATCTGGGTGAGTTCGCTCTCTTGGCGGTGGAAAGGAATCTGCCGATGCGGTGGACATGCTATTTCGTGTTGCTTTCGACAGCGATTGGTTGCCGCAGCCAATCGACGCCGCTCACCAATCCGTTCATGGCGCCCGACCGCGTACCGCCGCCGGCCACTCAAACGCTCGCCCCCGGAAGCGCGCAGCCTTACTATCCGGGTGATCCCGTCCAAGGTGCTCCAGCCGCTGTGACGCCTGGAGCCGTTTACCCTCCCGGCGGGACGCCGACCTACTCGACGCCGGGTTATCCACCCCAGACCGCTCCGGTGACGCCGCCGGGTGGTTGGAGCCAACCCCCCACGACTTCTCCCTACGGCGTGCAACCGACCAGCGGCTATACGCCGCTCGCGCCCAATGTTGCCGACAACTCTACGGTCAGAATTTCGCCCGACGATCAAAATTTGCGATTTGCTTCAGTTCCCAACAACAATCCGAACGACCTCATGCAAGTCGCCGCGAATCAACAACTCTCGACGACAACTCCCTACATCTACACGCAACCCATGATCGAGCAGCAAGGTTTTCCCAATAACTTGCAGCCGGCCCAATTCGCTGCGACGAACCTCTCGGGCGCGGCAAGCGATGGTTTTCGCCCTCAAGGGAGCACAAAGCAGACGGTTGCACCTCCAAGAACACAGCCAATTGCGAATCAAAATTCCAATTTCATCCAGGAAGATCCCAACCATTTTGGGTTCGACGCGACGTACAGTTGGCTCCGTGGGCAGTTGCAGTACTATCCCCACTCAGGTGAATGGGGTTTGCGCTATATCGCTCAGCAAGGGGCCCCCGACCCCTACGGCGGTGTCGCCGTGATTGGCAATCCCGAGGTCTTGGGGGGCGTGCAACCGGGTGAGTATTTGCTCGTTCAGGGGTTTCTGGAAACGCTCGACAATGGCGACGGCACGTTCGTGCCGCTTTACACCGTCGAAGGGATTCAGCGGCAACGCTAAGTCGGCCATTCTCAATTCCGCGCGCGACGATATGATAGGTCATGGCCCGTATGCCTTGATTTTCCGCTTTTCCTGCCTTCCCGTCGGTTGTCACGCGTGTCGAAAATCCCCAGTGGTCTTAGTTGCACCATTCGCTCCAAGTTGGGAGACCATCTGGCACGCTGCGCGGGTTACGTGCCGCTTGTGAACGCCCTCGCGCCGGACCTGGAAAAACTGAGCGATTACGATCTCCGCAAGACGAGCTTGGGACTGCGCTATCGGGTGCGAAGCGGGGAATCGCTTGATCGGCTGCTGGTCGAGGCCTTTGCCCTGGTGCGCGAGGCGGGACGCCGCAAACTCAATATGCGGCACTTCGACGTGCAAATTATGGGTGGTGCCGCCATCCATCACCGCGCGATCATCGAGATGCAGACCGGCGAGGGTAAAACTCTGACGGCGACCTTGCCGATGTATCTGGCGGCGCTCGAAGGCAAAGGGGCCCATTTGGCGACGGTCAATGACTATCTCGCTCGCCGCGATGCCGAGTGGATGTCCCCCCTGTATTCGGCCTTGGGAATGACGGTGGGCATTATCCAAGGGCAGCAACCCCAGCCGGAACGACAAAAGGCTTACGGCTGTGACGTCACCTACGGCACGGCCAACGAAATGGGCTTCGATTTCCTGCGAGATCGCCTGCTGATGCGCTCGCAAGGTGAGGGCAATCAAGATTTATTTGGCCAAATGCTCGGCACGTCGAATCATGGCGGCGGCGATAAACCTGTGCAGCGTGGATTGCACTTTATGCTCGTTGACGAAGCGGACAGCATTCTCATCGACGAAGCTCGCACGCCGTTGATCATCAGTGCCCTGCCCGGCGAAGACGAAAAAATCGCCGCCGAGGCCTATCGCTGGGCGGCGGAACGGCAAGCCGAGTTTATTGAGGACGAGCATTATGACTACGATCACGACGATAAAACCGTGGAACTCTCCCTCACCGGAAGACAATTGGTGCGATCGCTGGAGAAACCCAGCGCGATGGACCGTTTGCCGCTCTCCACGATCTACGAATACATCCAACGGGCGATCAAGGTGAATCGCGAAATGTTTCTCAATCGCCAATATGTGGTCCGCGACGGCGAGATCGTGATCGTCGACGAATTCACCGGCCGCATGGCGGAGGGTCGCAAGTGGCGGGCCGGCATCCATCAAGCGGTCGAGGCCAAGGAAGGGGTCGAAATCACGTTTGCCACCAATCAGGCGGCGCGCATCACAGTTCAGGATTTGTTCTTGCGTTACCAGCGATTGGGAGGCATGACCGGCACCGCGTCCACAAGCCGTGGAGAACTGAGGAAAATTTATCGCGTTAAGGTGCAGTCGATTCCCACCAATCGCCCCCCGATTCGCAAGCAGCTTCCCACGCAGGTCTTTGGTACCGTCGACAAAAAGTGGGAAGCTGTTGTGGAAGATGCGATCGCTGAACACCAAAAAGGCCGGCCCGTGCTGATCGGCACGCGGTCGATCGATAAGAGCGAGCAACTGGCCAACCTGCTATCCGAGCGGGGTGTCGAGCCGGTTGTGCTCAATGCCAAGCACGTTGCCCGCGAGGCGGAAATTGTCGCCGGGGCGGGCTCACCAGGCAAAGTCACCGTCGCAACGAACATGGCGGGCCGCGGTACCGACATCCGCCTGGGCGAGGGAGTTCAGGATCTAGGTGGCATTCATGTGATCTGCACCGAACTGCACGAGGCCCAGCGAATCGACCGGCAGTTAATTGGCCGCTGCGGACGGCAAGGCGATCCGGGGACCTATCGGCAATTTCTCGCGCTCGATGACGAGATCTTGCTTTTGGGCTACGGACCGAAAAAAGCGGAAAGACTCAAGGCACAGGGTTTGAAGTCCGCCGGCCCATTAAAGGGAATGGAGCAACTCTTCCGCCGCGCCCAGCGCCGGGTGGAACGCCGCCATTTCCGCGACCGTAAGGTGCTGCTGTATCACGAAAAAGAACGCCAAAAAATTCAACGGGCGATGGGGCAGGATCCGTACCTTGATACGCCGGGGTAGGTTGCCACAATTTCTTTTCTATGCCATCCTAACTTGCAAAAATGAACCGGCGTATGAAGCGACCGGATTTACGAAGAAGCTCATTCAATCGGTACAGAAATTAAAATGACTCGTTTCGCATGTCCTTTTCTTCATGGCGAGGTTGAACTAGGCGTTGAGCGAAACAGACATATTCGGCTGAAACATCCGGAGTTGCCTGAAGATCTCTCCGTCAGTCTCGCTAGCGTCTTGGCCGACCCTGATGAGGTGCGTGTGGATCAGCGATTTCCACAAACGTACCTGTTTTCGAGATGGCTCGATGACCTCTTGGGGGTAAGATATTGGTAGTAGTCGTAGTGACGGACGATCATGGTGCAGCAGCGGGATCGCTTCGCCATTGGGTCGTCACAGCCTACCCCACCCGTCGCATAACCCAAGGAGAGGTGCTATGGCAGCGACCTTGATCGTTGAGTACGACTCTGTTGGTGATATACTCTATCTGGGCAAGACACAGCCCTACGCGCAACAAGACTCCGAGGAGCTTGACTTCGGAGTGGCTGCTCGACTCAACCCTTCCACGGGTGAAGTGGAGAATCTGGAGATAATGTTCTTCGCCCAGCGAGCAATGTCTGGTCAGCAACTCAGCATCCCAGTGTTGGCCGAATTTCAATTGCCGCTACCGGCATGACGCCAAGGTCCAGGGCCGGGTGGAACGCCGCCATTTCCGTGACCGCAAGGTGCTGCTGTATCACGAAAAAGAACGCCAAAAAATTCAACGGGCGATGGGGCAGGATCCTTATCTCGATACGCCGGGGTAGATCGTCGACCACGGCGACTCCGCGCGAAGATCGATTGGGCGGCGATTTATTTGTAACTCAAATCGAGGTCAGCGTTGGCTAAGTTGCGCAATTGTCGGGGCGAGAAGTTTGCCATATTTTGGAACGCCTGGGAGCGGCGAGAGTTTATCGCGTGTCACTTGCCGAGCAATTTGACGCCTAGTTTCTTGGCGGCTTTTCTTAGCGGCTCGTCGAGGCTCGCCAAAGGAAGTTTGCGGCGAACGGCCAGATCGAGATAAATGGCGTCATAGCTCGTCAACTGATGCGTACGGCAGAGCGGCAAGAGATGCCTGAAGGCCCGCGCTTGTGCTTCTTCATCAATTTCCAGGTCGAAGCATTCGATCATCGCGACAAATTCCGCAACCTTTTCTGATTTGATACGACCTTTCTTTTCTGCCAACACCAAGACGTTGGTAATCTCAAGAAACCACCACGCTGGCACCAAAGCCGCTTCGCCATCCATGCGTTCCAGCAACTTCTGTGTCGAGGCGGTGCCTTCGTCAAGAAAACACCAAGCCATCGCTACGGAACAGTCGATGACAAAGCTTGGTGTCATCGACGACCTTCATTGACAAGGTCGCGGATTTTCAAACCGCCAAGTGAGAGCCGCGGAGCCGCGGTCCAGCGAGCAATGGCCTCACGCCGTTCTTGCGGCGTGGACACCTTTTTCATGGGGACGAGGCGAGCAACGGGTGTGCCGTGCCTGGTGATTGTGATTTCCTGGCCGGATTCCACCTTTTCGAGCAATTCGGAAAAATGCGTCTTGGCGTCGTAGGCTCCAACGCTGTGAGTTTGTTCCAAAGCCATCGGCAGACACCTCCAAATAGACCAGTCTGCGACTAGTTTAGGCGGTCCTGGGCCGCAAGTCAAGTCGATTTTGTATGCAAAGGGGCTGCGCTGAGCTCATCGGAAATCATCATGGGACATAGGTTTCGGCTGGAAACAAAGTCAACTCCTCACTGAAACTCTTCCGCAAATGCCTTGGCATTGAGTAGTTCACCCGTCGCGTGTTTGGTGAGCTCGTTCCACGGCAGGAATGCGCCGGGACCGAAGACTTTTTCTTTCATGAAATCGCCGACTCGTGGATCGCGGGTGTAGATCGCCGTGGCGGGTTCGCCGGGGAGTTTGAGATCGTGGGCAATGGCCGCGTGAACCTGGCAGGCGAAGAGTTCTCCCATCATGTAGTTGTGGTAGTAAGCCGGAGCGGTGACGACGTGAATCTTGCTGGCGAAGTCGGGGGCATTGCGGCCCGCGGGGCGCTTGACCAATTGGTATCGCTCGACCAAATCCCACCACAGCTTGCTGAGATCCTGATCGGGATTCTCGTACATGGCCATCTCAAAGCGGAGCATCACTTGGCACCACCGCGAGAAAATCAGCAGCTTATCGCGGCGCATCCGGTGGCTGGCAGCGGTGTAAGCGGCGGGGTCGTCGACCTTCACGCCATATTCGGCAAGCCACTCGGCATCGGTCGCGAACCGCTCGAACATCATCGCCACCCCTTCGGTGGTAAGGATGTGGGAATTCACTCGCAAGACGTACGGCAATTCCTTGGGAATATACTTGCTCGTGTAAACCGCGTGGCCCAACTCGTGGAGCATCGTGCTCATCCAATACTCATTGGGTACGATATTGGCGAGCACGCGGACGTCGCCGGCCCGGTCGATGTCGGTACAAAAGGCATGGGGACTCTTATTGGGTTTTTCGTAGAGATCGCTCCGCTCGATCACGTCGTCGATGGGTAGCCCGATGCCCGCGTAAAACTCGCGGCAAATCTGCAGAATATCGGCGTTGGCAAACGGACCACTCAGGTCGACTTCATAAACGGCGGGCGGTTCTTGAAAAAACGGGTCGTGGTAATGCCACGGCTGGAGTTCGTTGACACCAATGCCACATTGCTCCGCGAGCGATTGGTCGATTTCTTGCTTCGCGCGGGCGAAAGGCTCGCGGGTAAGTTCGTCGAGTTCATCGAACAAGGCAAGAACCTCGGCCTGATCTTGCTCGTTGAGGGCAAGCTGCATCGCGTGGTAGTTCTTGAAGCCAAGTTGCTCCGCGGCTTCGTTCCGCATTTTCACGAGGTCGCGGAGGTCGTTCGCGACTTTTTGTCCCACGAGCTTGTAGGCTTCCCAAACTTCCTGCCGCTCGGCGGAGTCTTTGCTTTCGAGCAACACTTTGCGGACTTGGCTGTCGGTGAGGGATGACTCCCCGACGGGGGCGCGAAATTGATTGAAGGTTTTCTCGATGTCGTTTGCCTTGGAAGACATGCGATTAAGAAGCGTCACGTCGACCTGCTTTCCC
>JBGTEU010000069.1:0-2598 GCA_041747595.1 Bythopirellula sp. | reverse complement strand
CTCACCCAGTTGGCCAGTTCCTTCACGCAATTCGGCGCGTCAATCCCTGTTGGCGTCCGAGGTGTGGAGGGCTCAATCTATGGCAACCTCGGGGCGCCGCTTGCGGAAAGCGATCCACTGATTGGAAAAAATATCTATGTCGTCGTGGGAGATGGTGCTGATATCGCGAGTTCAGATTCGCTGTTCGTACTCAAATCCAACGAGCAGTTTGCCCCGGGTTCGCCCACGTTCATGGCGAACATCGCAATTGGCGCCAGTCTCGATCCGACTCAGATACTGCTAGGAACCCACGGCACGGTGTTCTCCGATCGGCTGGGCTTCCGCTCCGGCATCATCGCCGCGGCGGTGAACATCCCCGAGCCCGCCGCGGGCTTGCTCTTGGCATTGGCAGCCGGCGCCTTCTTTCACTCTCGCCGCTCCGCGGGGTTTCAAATACAATGAAAATCCGACGGAGTATCTCGCTGACAATATGTGGCGCGCTTGTGCGAAGTAAAAGTATTAGCCGCGAGCGGAAGTTGGCGGTCTAAGTCGTGATGAGTTGCTGCCGCGGCTGCCGGCAAGCGGCTGTGAGTTGATCTTTCATTAAGTCTGCAATCTGCTAATGCACGTCGCCACACTGCTTGCCGCTTTCTTGCTGTCGATATTGCCTCCTCAAGATCCCACCCGCCGCGTGCATGATCTGGCGAATCTGCTCGGCGCCGTGCAAATCGACGTGCTCGAAAAGATCATCCAGGACGTCGAACGACAAACCACCGCGCAGATTGCCGTCGTGACGGTCCCCTCGCTCGATGGCCGCACCGTCGACGACTATGGCCACGACCTGTTCAACACCTGGAGCATCGGCCAAAAAGAAGTGAACAACGGCGTACTGCTGTTGGTTGCGCCCAACGAACGCCGCATGCGGATCGAAGTCGGTTACGGGCTCGAACCATTGCTCACCGATTCTCTGTGCGGCGAAATCCGTGATCGCGACATAATCCCCCGTTTCAAAAACGACGATTACCCGGGCGGCATCGAAGCCGGCACCACCGCGCTTGCCAACGTGCTGCTCTCCGACCCGGCCGCGGCGCGGGGCGATCCGAATTCGGGGCCACACTTGGCCCGCTTATCGCGCCATCAAGCGATCGTGGCCACGAGCGGCGTTGCCGCGCTGGCGATCGTGCTCATCGTTCTTGGAATCATCGTCGCTAGCAGTCGGCTTTACTCGACCACCTCCTTTGTCTTGGTCTCGGGCATCGGTCTGCTGCTCGTCGGTACGGCGGTCTTCTTGACTGTTCGCACTCCCAATGCCGAGCGCCCCATCAATTGGCTCGGGGGAGCGACGCTCGCCTCGGTGGGGGCCTGGGCCTACAACCTGAAAAAATATCGCCGCTTCGGTCCGAAAGGGTGCTCGAAGTGCGGCACGCACTTGGAACTCTTGAGCGAACAGCACGAAGACCCCAAGCTCTCTGAAGTGCAACTCTTGGAAGAAGAACTCGGCTCGGTCGACTACGACGTCTGGTTTTGCCCCGCTTGTCTGCATAACGATACCGAACGGTACGTCAAACCGTTCTCCGGCTTCAAGGATTGCCCCGCTTGCGAGGCTCGCGCGTACAAGGAGGACCCCCGGAAAACGATTCGTGCCGCGACCACCAGCAGCACCGGCCTCGCGCGGGTCGAAGGGCGCTGCGTCTCGTGCAATCACAAGACTTTGCGAACCATCGTGCTTTCCAAAATCTCGGTGTCCAGTTCCTCGGGGGGTTCCTTCGGCGGCGGCGGAGGTGGCGGTGGCGGCAGCTTCGGCGGGGGCTCGAGTGGAGGCGGTGGCGCCTCGGGGGGGTGGTAAATGTTTTATACGTACTTGGCCATCATATTCTGCGTGGCGATCCTCCTTTGGTATCTCCTCACCTACAATGCGCTCGTGAAAGCTCGCAACGCAGTCGATCAAGCGTGGTCGCACATTGAAGTGGAACTCAAGCGACGGCTCGATCTCATCCAAAATCTCGTCGAAGTCGCGAAGGGTTATGCCAAATATGAGAGCGACACATTCCAAAAAGTGACCCAACTCCGCACGGGGGCCAACCCATTCGACACCGCCGCCGCGGCCAACACGGTCGAGCCCGATCTCCATCGCACGGTCGGCCAGATCATGGTGCTCGCCGAGAATTATCCGCAGCTACGTGCCGACCAAAGTTTCTTGAATTTGCAAACCGAGCTCGCCACGACGGAAAATCGCATTGCGGAGCGTCGGCACGCTTACAACCAAACCGTGAACGCCTACTTGAATCTCGTGAGATCGATTCCCTCGAATGTGGTCGCCGATATCCAAGAAATGCCCGAGCGGTCGTTCTTCGACGTCCCCGATGAAGAAGTGGCGAAAGTGCCGACGGTGAAATTATGAAAAACTTGCAACTATGAAAAAACTCATCATCCCGATCGCACTTTTGGCGATGGCCGCCCTCATCGGCGTGGCCATGGTGGTCGATTGCGTCCGCTTGGCGAACGATGCCGCGCGCCGCGTTGAGCTCGCCGACCAGGAACTCGCCAAGCATGAGGGGCGGCTGGTAAAAACTCTGGAAGGATTTAACGAACGGACGCCCGAAGTCGACGTCGCGCTTG
>JBGTEU010000068.1:0-5652 GCA_041747595.1 Bythopirellula sp. | reverse complement strand
CGGAATGATACTAAATTAGGCCGTCGTCCTCGCTTATCTGCCAACACTTTTGCTTACGCATTTTTGGAACGTGTTAACATTTCTTGAGAATTCAGTTCGCGTTCGATTCCAACAAGGAGCTCTTTTCAAACCATACCTCACCATCGTGAGGCTTGGTTGAGGGTTCTTTGCTGACGATCACGGTTTGCTTCAGTGCGTGGGCTGCCGTTTGCGAATTCCATAATCCCGTGTTCGCAAGTTGGATCGCGTACTCGGCACGGTGCTTCAATCTTGGCTCGGGGTCTGACAATCTCAGAAACAATTCATACTCTCCGGGCGGCATGTCTTTGGGAATGCCTATTGCAAATCGCATGGAGATCGGGCCGCCGGGAAGCCATTCCCGTGGGTCCACAGGGAGTGTCGCCTGAAATGCGTGGGGACTCTCTTTGACCTTCAGCACCAGATTCACGACTCGGGGATTGAAGGGAGCGGCCCAGCCCAAGTTCCGCAATGAGAGATTGACGTTCCAAGTGGCTCCCACTTCGACGTCGGAATCGCAGGAACTTGAAAGCAGGGCTAAGCGATAACCGAGAGACCTCTTGGCCTCGCTGAGCAATCCCGCTTGCTCCCAGGCATCCATCACGTCGGGATGAAACTCGCGATTCAAATAGGACCAATGCATGCGCTTCAATTCCGCCCGGGCATTCTGAGTTTTGGTAAATTCACTGGGCGAGCATGTTTCGCCGCCCATCGGGACGTAGCGAGTCTCTTTGGCCACATACTGTTTATCCCACGCGAGTCGGTTCAACTGGTAGGTGCCGCGGTCGATCTTGTCGGCAAGAAAGCAATCATTGTGATGGCCCAAGCGTGCCTGCGGAGTATCGGCAAAAGCGCCGGCACGATCGAGAACGAGATCGCTGCCAAGAATTGCCCGCTTGTGACGTGGCGTGCGAACTTGCACACAACGTGATGCCGGCAGGGCTTTCAGTAACTGCTGTGCAATTGTTCGCATGGCGTCGTTGGATTCCAAACCATTCGTCGAGTTGTGCCACTCGCCCCATGCGCCGATGAAGCCGGCTTGCATGACCGCAATGACGTCGGCATTTTCTTGCAATAGTGGTTTGAGCTGTTCGAGATGACGCAGAACAATTTCGAGAGGTGCGTCCGGCTCACCGATATTCGAGGAATAAGCAAATCGCAAAATGCACTTACACCCTCCTTGCCGAATGGTGCGAAAATCCGACTCGATCAATTTCAATTGGACGTCGCTTAAATCCCCCGTGCGAAACTCGTGTAAGTAGTACAACCTTAGGAGAAGCGTAATACCTTCCTCGCGAAGTAACTGGAGACTCCGCAGGGTTAACGGTTCTCCTTCAGGGCGAGCCGTGAATTGTCTATAGAACCCGCGTTCAGGGTTCGTCAGCATGACATCGCTGAGTTGATATTCCACTTCACCCGCCGTGGCGGCGTGTTCTAACGACAACCAGGCGACATTCAAGATCGCGACAACAATCTTGCAGTACACCGCCTTGGAATTCATGCCATACCGCTTGCCCGCTTGGGAGGAGTCGGTGCGGACTGCACTTTTATCCTGCGGTGTGATCATCAGATATTTTCCCAGGACTCGTAGGAACAGAGCGAACTACTCGCTCTGCGGCTCTTACATCCGTACGAAGCATCTCCGCCGCAAACTCTCCGATTGCTTGTGACATAAGACGATAGCATCTCGCGCCAACGAGGCGTCCAGAATCCGCGATCGTTCCTTCCGACGAACACAGCGCAGAACTTCTTGCAATTCGGCGGCAAAGGCATGCATGGGATCGCCATCGGGAAGCTCGGGATGCTGGACTTTGCCTGCGATGAGCATCGTGGGCTTGGTCAAGTACGCGCCTTGATTCCCTATTATTGCAAACTCGAAAATGAGCGTGGCCCGCTCCAAGTGAATCTCGAAACCATGATTGAAGGGCCGGCCCTGCTGGTCGATCGTGCCGCTGGTGGCGGATACGACAGGCCCCTGAGTCCCATAGTCGAACTGGCTATGCCAAAACTGGGCTAGCCCCTCGCGCATCCTGCCGCGGCAGATCACTGAGTGTGGCTTGCCAAACACCAAGCGGATGAAGTGAGCATCGTGAATGTGCAGGTCGAGCATCGGCCCACCGACCTGTTCCGCATTCCAATAGTTGGCCAGCCAAGTCGGCTCGGAGATAACTCGACGAAAACTCCCGCCGAGCAGCTTGCCGTATTTTCCGCTCTCGATCGTCTTTAGCGCCCAGGCATACTCGGGGAAATATGGCAAGACGTGCCCGATGAATAAAAGCTTCTTGGCTTGCCGCGCGGCTGCCGTCATACGATCGCAATCGCGCACGGTGAGTGCCATCGGCTTTTCGCAAAAGACATGCTTGCCCGCCCTCAGGGCCTTGATGACGACCTCCGCGTGCAGCGCTGGCGGCAGAGTCACATCGATCATGTCCAAGGAGTCGTCCGCGAGCATTTCATCGATGGCAGTGTAGGTCGCGATCCCCTTGAGATCCATCATTTCGCCCGGCGGGCCGAAGTTGCCGCGAATATCGCGCCAGTCTCCCTTCAATCGTTGCACGTTGCTCTCGCAAAGGGCAGCGACTTTCACTCCACGCAGCTTCTGGTAGGAGAGATAGTGAACCATCCCCATGAACCCGATACCGGCGATGCCAACTCGAATCATAAAATCCTCAAGGAGTACACTCTAAAAAATAGAATTCTGTCTCAGCGCGGGGCAGAGTCTCGCGCTCGTCTTGAGACGCTTTGGTGAGATCTCTGATCTCGATGTTTCGAAAGGAAACACGGTCCCCATGCGAAAGAAATCCCACACGGCCGGATGAGCGCGCTAGTCCTGGATGCTCTTTCCCGTCGATTGTCACGCCATTCGGGGCAACTTCATCCAGGTTCACATCGAGAATCTTTGTGCCGTTAAGGGTGACCGTGATATGCCTGCCTTCGCAGTGGACCTCTTGTTTATTCCAATGTCCCGGTGGCTTCTGATGTCCGAGCTTCGCGGGAGCGACTCCGTACAGCGAGCCATGATATTGAAAGTCCAACAAGTCTCCATATTTCTTTGTCTCGTTGTCGATGATCTGGAGCTCCATGCCCACGTAGGCCACGTCGCCTTCCAGGGGAGCTCGAATCGCCAGTCCGTTGTTGGCGTCCGGAGAGAGTAGGAATTCGAAACGCAAATCGAAATCACTAAACTCTTGTTTCGAGAGCAAGTTCCCCACGGCTCCCTCGCGACAAACAAGCATGCCGTCTATAACAGCATAGCCCTCGACCGCTCCTTCCCAGCCGTCGAGCGATTTGCCATCGAAGAGAGGAACAAAGCCCGTCTCCTCGGCGGCACAAAGCATGACTGAAAAAAGCATATGAAATACGACCAGTAGGGCTGCAATCATGGAGACTCCCGTTCTTTAAGCTGCTTTCGTCGCAATACTTCCATCGCTTGCGGAAGCTGCGGATCAACGAGCCCCCGCTCACCGCGGCCCTCTTCAAAGATTCGCTTGTTGGCGTCTCGGGAGATCGTTCGCAGATCTGCTTGCCAAAATTTTTCTTGTTCCTCTCGCGAGATTTTCTCTAAGGGCCTAACGATACGGAAACCAATATCGAGCGCTTCATCACTTGCAAACCACCAGGGACTTTTCGGCGTGTTGGGATCGTAACTCCGGAATTCATCGTCATCGCTGGCCCTACGCGCCGCGCTGCGGCAATCCAGCGCTGCGGAGTTGATCGAGCCGCCGCGCAATACCCGCGGATAGAGTTTTTCGGGCCAACAAAGCGTTTCATCGCTCGTGAACAATCGGCCCTGGAAATTTTCGTACCAATCGGCACGGTACTCGTCCATGACCCACTCCGCGGCATTGCCTGTGATGTCATGAAAACCCCATTTGTTGGGGAGCTTTTGACCCACCTCGTGTGTCTCATAGTCGGAATTGTCCTCGAACCAAGCGTATTGATCCAACGAGGCGGCATCGTCACCGTAGTAATAGTCAGTCTGGCTCCCCGCGCGGCATGCATATTCCCATTCCGACTCGGTCGGGAGTCGGTAAAATTCTCCCGTCAGCAAGCTGAGCCATTTGGTGTATTGCTTAGCGGCGAATTGACTCATCGAAACGGCGGTTTTTTGCGGGTCTTCACCATATTGAAAAGTAAAACTCGGATCGTAGAGTTTGGAAGGGCCCGTGACGGCGTCGATTTCATTATCCTTTGTCACTGGGCGCATTCCATGCTCTTCAAACCCTTCGAACACGTTGCAAAGCTTCATGAAGAGCTTGTATTCGGCCCACGTGACTTCACACTTGCCCATCCAAAAGGGTGCGACCTCAACCTTCACCGGTGGAGTTTCGCCGTCCGGTGCGTCCTTCTGACTGCTGCCCTGCTCGAATATTCCCCCCGGAACGGGAAGCATCTCAAAAGAAAGTGTTGTCCCTGGAATCTGGTGTTCATAGGGCACCATGTGTCCGTCTTCAATCGGTACGGAACGTTTCGTCGGATCTGGCTTCGACACAATTCCAAGAGCTTCTCCGTGAGCATCGGCACAGACTAAGACCCCACTCAATAGGACTGCCAAAAGCATTTTCTGAGATGCAATCATGCAATCCATCACGACGCCGTATTTGGGAAAGCAGAAAAAAGTGCGGTTGAAGAAAGTCAATTAAGCGACCGGCACCATTCCAGGAACAGCTACCGTCTCGATCGGTGCATCCGCCCATTCATACTTGTCGGGTCCGAGCTTCTCGGTATTCGAGATCACATCTTCCCATCGCAAGTCCTGTCCGGTGTAAGTGCTCATGCGTCCCATAATGGCCAACAGCGTGCTGTTCGTCATGTAGGCACCGTTATTGATGGGCGAGCCGCCGCGAATGCTCTTAAACATCTCCTCGTGCTCAACGCGATACATGCTCGGCTTGGGGCCGCGATATTTCCACTTGTTCTCGCCTTTGATGTGATTGGTCAAGATTCTTGCAGTTCCCTTGGTCCCGATCACAATTTCATCGACGAAGGACGTGCAATTGTCTTGTTGGCGGCAGGTGAAGAACACACGTACGTCATTGGGATATTCATAGAACACCACGTGATGATCGAAAATGTTTCCATACTTCTTGTCGATCCGCTGCTGACGGCCCCCTATTCCCATCACCTGTTTGGGAGCGACGTCACCGGTGAGCCACGCGGTCTTATCGAGGCTGTGAATTGCTTGTTCGTTGATGTGGTCACCAGAAAGCCACGTAAAGTAGAGCCAATTGCGAATCTGATATTCCATCTCGCTCCACTCGGGTTCGCGTCCCCGATGCCAAAGCGTACCGGAGTTATAACGCGACTCGATCGCCAAAACGTCTCCGATGGCACCGTCCTGAATCCGCTGGATGGTCTCGCGAACTCCCAAGTCGTATCGCCAACATAAACCCGAAACAACCGCCAGATTTTTGCGTTTTGCCTCCTCACTAGTTTTTTGAACGCTCAGTGCTCCCGGGACGTCAACAGCCACCGGCTTTTCCACGAAGCAGTGTTTGCCTTTTTCGATCGCATAAGCAAAGTGCGCGGGACGAAAATGCGGTGGTGTCGCCAGCAAGACCACATCCACGCCGGAGTCGATTACCTGCTTGTAGGCATCAAAACCCGTAAAAACACAATCTTGTGTGACGGCAA
>JBGTEU010000067.1:0-3989 GCA_041747595.1 Bythopirellula sp. | reverse complement strand
TTATTGGACTCACCGGGGGAATTGCGAGCGGCAAATCGGCCGTGGCAGCGGAACTGGCCAATCTGGGCGCCAAGGTCCTCAATGCCGACGAAGCTGCCCATCGTGTGATCAATTATCCCGAGGTAAGGCAGTTGCTCACCGAGCGGTGGGGCATCGAAATCTTGCAGCCCAGCGGAGAGATTAACCGCCAGGCGCTCGCCGAGCGTGTGTTTTCGCCCGGGGAATCGAGCGTCGCCGGCCGCGAGTTCCTCGAAAAGCTGTTGCATCCCCGCATCCGCACGGAATTCGAAGCGGAACTCGCCAAGTTGAAAAACTCCGGGATTCCCGCATTTGTGATCGATGCCCCTTTGCTGCTCGAAGCGGGTTGGGACCAGATTTGCGATATTCTGCTATTTGTGGAGAGTCCACTCGAGGATCGCCTCCGCCGGGCCGAAACCCTGCGGAATTGGACTCCCACCGATTTCGCAGCACGAGAGGCGGTCCAAATGCCGATAGAAGAGAAAAGACACCGAGCCACGCATGTGATCGCCAACGACGGCACGCTTGAACAACTGCGAGAACGTGTCCGCGACTTTTGGCTTACGCTAAAAACAAGTAGAAACTCGTGAAAACCACATTCACGACCGCTTCCCTTGTTTTGGCTTCTGTGTCATACTGCTTGCACGGGCCCACAGCTCACGCCACGGCCTCCCGCCTGACACGAATCGAGTGTCAAAAATCCCGCCAGATTTCGCTTTCCAATTTATTCGCTTTCCTGCCATAATGCGGAGTATCTCCCTTGGAGTGTCTCCTCATCCATCCTCACGTTCCCTTTCCCGCCGGCGCCATTCGCGCGCCAAAGCCTCACTTTTCAGGAGTTTGTTGTCATGTCCGAAACCGGCAACCACGGTACAAGGTCGGGCCGTAATTATTCGCAATACCGCCAGCGTCGCCCCCTCGATTCCAACGGCACCCACATCGACCGCGAGCGGCTCGAGGAACTTGAGCGCGAAGAACCGCTTTCGATCGCCGAGGAACTCGACAAGGCCGCCGAGCGCGTGCGCCGCGTCGGCAAGTCCATCGAGCGGACCGACAAGCCCGATCAAAACATGCACATCGCCGCGCTGCAGCGGAGGGCGATGCCCGAGTTGATCGAAGTCGCCGAGGCGGAAGGGGTGGAAGAGGCCGCGGGCTTGAAGAAGCAGGACCTGATTTTCCGCATCCTCAAGCAACGCGTGAAGCTCGACGGCATGATGTTCGGCGAGGGAACGCTGGAAATTCTCCCCGATGGTTTCGGCTTCCTGCGGAGCCCCGACTATCACTACCTGTCGTGCCCCGACGACATCTACGTTTCGCCGAGCCAGATTCGCCGCTTCGGATTGCATACCGGCGCGACCGTCTCGGGCACGATCCGTCCCCCCAAGGAAAACGAACGCTACTTCGCGCTGCTGCGCGTCGAGGCGATCAACGGCGAAGATCCCAATTTGCTTTCCCGTAAGATCTTCTTCGACAATCTGACGCCGAGTCATCCCGACTCGCGAATTTCCTTGGAATCGGGTGCCGATGAAATCTCGATGCGCGTCGTCGACATGATCGTGCCGATTGGCTTCGGCCAACGCGGCTTGATCGTCAGCCCGCCCCGCGCCGGCAAGACGATCCTCATGCAGAAAATGGCCAAGGCCGTGCTTACCAATTACCCCAACGCCCACGTGGTGATGCTGCTCATCGACGAGCGGCCCGAAGAAGTCACCGACATGGAGCGCGAGGTCAAGGGCCCCAACTGCGAGGTGATCAGCTCGACGTTCGACGAACCCGCTGCCCGGCACATCCAAGTATCGGAAATGGTGATTGAGAAAGCCAAGCGGATGGTCGAATATGGTCGCGACGTGGTCGTGTTTCTCGACTCGATCACCCGGCTTGCCCGGGCGTGGAATTCCGAGTGCCCCAACTCGGGCAAAATTCTCTCGGGCGGCATCGACGCCAACGCCATGCAACGGCCCAAGCGGTTCTTCGGCTCGGCCCGCCGGGTGGAAGAAGGGGGTTCGCTGACCATCATCGCCACGGCCCTGATCGACACCGGCAGCCGGATGGACGAAGTGATCTTCGAGGAATTCAAAGGGACTGGTAACCAGGAAATCATCCTCGACCGGCAACTCGTCGACAAGCGGATTTGGCCCTCGATCGACATCAACAAGAGCGGCACCCGCCGCGAGGAAATGTTGATGGATCCCGAAGAGCATCGCCGAGTCTGCATGTTGCGGCGTGTCCTCAACGAAATGAACCCCGCCGATGCCATGGACCTGCTCACCACCCGGTTGCGGAAGACCAAGTCCAACGCCGAGTTCCTGATGAGCATCAAGGAGTAGGGGCTCGGGGCTGGGGACTTGGGGTGAATGCAAGAGCCGATTCTTGTGCAATCGCGCGGAATTCTCATTTCAAGACGTCCAAATTGGTTGAACTTGGTCAACTTGGCGGCACGTTTTGTTCTTGGGCGATTTTTTAGGAATTTTTTTGTAGGGGCTTGCCGGCCATTTTTTCGGTTTTTCTCTTGCATGGAAGAATTTTTGGCCAGGGGTGAACCGATTATCCACCAATGCCCGCGTCAGACTCCTGCGCTTTCATTCTATCAAAGTCTCTGACCATTCCCGGCGAGAGGGCGATTATCGTCCTCCGCCCGAAGCGTCACTGGTCTCTCAGACATTTGAAGAAGGCATGCGAATTCGTAAAGTGCTCAACGCGTTCGAGGTGCGTCTTGTTGAAGGTGAAAATCAGCGTACTCTGCATTCGCACTTCCTGATATTTACCGACGTTGTGCAGAACATCTTCGCCGCTGATGATTACTAATGGGCCGTGCGCTCGAATCTCTTGGACTTCAAACTCTTGCGAGTAAGGCTCGAACAAGGCGGATGCCTCATCGCGCAGTCGTTCGATTTCGTCGATGCCGCGAAAACGCCCCGTGCAAAGCAACTCCTCCGTCATCAAGACATCGATTGTTACCTGAGGAAGAGCGAGTTCTCGCAGAGGCCCTAGGTCCCACTCTTCAATATAGGCCGCATAAGTCTGGAGAATGCGGTCGACGTTTGAGTTGACAAGCATCGCATTGCGTAGTTCCTCTTGATCGCTGACTGCCTCGACCAATTCCACTTTAAGCTCGGCAACGAGGCGATCCAGCACGTCGAGTTTGATGCGAGTGCCGGTTTCCGCGGAGCGGACAGTTCGCTCACTGACGCCCGCCAGCATGGCCAATTCGAGTTGAGTCAGGCCACGTGCTCGCCGAAATGCCCGCAGCTTGTGACCATCTGCCAAGACACTTGGCTGACGGCGTGGGTTGGGTGGTGGTGGGTCGTGCTCCATCCGTAGAATTCCTCGCCAGGTTGAGGGAGGTTGGTCTCGATTGACTACACGATGGTTGCCGGAAACTTGCCGGTACGGGTGAATTTCTTAGATGATTGAATCGATTTTCATGGCTTAATTCTATCTAAGTGTGGCGTGGCAATACCTCAATATCAATTTTTGTTTTTTTTACTAGGCCCCTTAGGACACCCCTGGTAGTATGTACGCGGCTTCCTGAGTTGCGGCTCCTATTCATTAGGCTCTTATAAGGCATTCTTAATGTCACGCCAACGACGATTTGATTGGTTGTCCTCACGGACCCAGTCTGTAAAGCAAACAGCACGAAGTTCCCCCCAGACCGCGAATCTACTGCGACGGAAGCTCGGATTTGAGCCGCTGGAGGATCGGCGGTTGCTCAGCATAAACTTCACGGGGACTTACTTCGAAAATTTTGATTTCCTCGCCAACTCTGGCGGCTCACAGGCGTGGACGAACGACTCCACGCTCGACGGCTGGTACTTGTTTCGGCAACCGGCGCCGGGCGTGGCGATTAGCACGACGATCAATGTCAGCAACGGCAACAGCAATGCAGGTTCGTTTTATAGTTTTGGAACAGGGACAGAAACAGACCGGGCACTAGGTGCCATTGGTTCAGGTGGAACGTATTTTGGTTCGCC
>JBGTEU010000066.1:0-4054 GCA_041747595.1 Bythopirellula sp. | reverse complement strand
TGTTCTTCACGGCGCTGGCAGCGCTTGCCTACGGTTGGTGGTTTGTTTTGCGGAAAGAACGCCTCGCCAAGCAGGAAATGGAACGCAAGCGGCTGGAAATTGAAGCCCGCTTTGCCGCGTCGCGAAAGAATGCCCAAGGGGAGCCCGTCGCGCCGACGGTCCGCATGGAAGGGCTTGAAGCAGCCCTTGAGGAACTCCCGCCGGAAAAGCCGGCGCTGAGCTTTTCGTTTTCGCTCAAACAGATTCTCGCCACGTTTGCCATCGCGGCATTGGTGCTCACGGTCGCTACTTTGCTGGGGACCAACGTGGCGTCGCTGCTCTTGGGTTTGATCGCCGTGCTCGGCCTGGCGATTTACGTGATTGGCTTCGAGATGCCGGGAATTCTCGTCTTCGGTTGGTGGATTCTGTTGGTGCTCTACGTGCTGATGAGTCTGTGGGCGATGCTTACAGCGGCATCAGGTCCATGATCTTCACGCCACGCGTTTGTTCGGGTGCGGCCGTCGATTGCAAGCCGCATTCATCTGCTGCTGTGCATGATATTCCCGCGCTCGGCACAGAAGGCATGGCATGTAAACCAGCCCTCCGCAACCGGGGCAGCGCTCGGGGGTCAAGTCGTCGAGCTCGTCGTCGAGATCGAGTGGATCCAGTTCGCGTCCGAAAAGGCCCCGTTTGCCGCTGGCAATGGCGTTGACAGTGCCACGACTCACATTCAACTTGGCGGCAATCTTGCGCTGGGAAAGCTCCCCCTCGTCGAGCAGTAGCTGGATTTCCCCGACCACTGTTAATGACAACATGGCGAGCCCCCCTTCCACGGTTGCTCCCCGAATGCGGCGGCGTCATCCGCCATGTCGAGAGGAGGCTGCTCGGCCTCGTCGTCGGGCCAGAAATCCCCCCGCTCGGGCAAGGGATCGCGCTGGTCGTCATCGGCGAGAAACGCATCCCAGGGGTCGTCGTTCCACGAATTGGGCCACGAATTGGGCCACGAATTGGGCCACGAGTCGGGCCACGAATCTGGGCAGGAATCGAAATTATCAGGGGAAATAGCAGAAAAAGTGTCGGCGATGGGCATGTTGTTCGTCCTTGTCACGAGAAAGCACGGAGTGCCGGGACGAACAAAAAACTAGCATAAACAGGTGGCCAAATATATACATATGTACACTAAATTTCTGTGGGGTTTTTGTGGCGGGATTTTCGCGATTTTGCGCTTGATTTTGGCCGCGCGCTGAAATGGCCATTCACGCTAAGCCGCAAGCGGCTTTACAGCCGCGAGTGCGAGGCCTCGAGCATTTCGTAGAGTTGGCTCTCGTTGCGGCTGAGATTGTCTTTGAGCGCGGCGGTGAGCTGCGAATAAGTCTCGGTGGCTTCGCGGCGATGGCCGAGTTGTTCGTGGCAGACGCATTCCGCGGCCAAGACAAAGGATCGCACGGATTCATTTTCCGGGGCTTGCTCGCCTAGCTCGCGCAATACGGGCAGAGCCTTGTCGTATTCCTGCGACACGAAGAGAAAATGTCGCACCAAACCCTGACGCGCTAGTTGTTTGTAAAACGCGTCGGCCTCGGGAAAGTTCTCCCACACGGCCCGCCACGCCGCTTCGCTCTCGGCCATCTTGGCGTGAAACAATTGAGCCTCTGCGGAATCGCGCACGGGGATCGGCAGCTCGCTGGAACCGCGAAGCAAGAAACGAGGTTGCAGCAAAAAGCCCAAGAGTCCCCCCACCGCGAGTGCCGTCAAAAGCAAACGCACCGTGCTGCGTCGGTTTGCTTGTCGCGGCTCGAGTTGCGATTGCTCGCGCATCAGCTTGCCGAGTTGAGCGCTCGCTTCGCTGCGGGAATCGTTGGCGGCGATCCATTCCACGAGCGACCATTGCTCGGGTCCCGCGGCCCAACCTTCGCCGGACGCTTGGATCGCCAACTCTTTGAGCTCGGCAAGCAACTCGGCAGGATTGGCATAGCGCTCGGCGGGCTCTTTCGCCAACATGCGATGCACCATCGCCGTCAGACTTTCTGACAATTGCGAGCGAACTTCGCTCAGCGCCGCCGGCGTTTTGTTGAGATGCTGCACGGCGATTGCCAGCGCCGTCTCGCCCGTATGCGGCGGCTCGCCGGCGAGCAGGTGATAACTCGTCACGCCCAGCGAATAAATGTCGCTGCGTGCGTCAACCGGCCGGCCCTCGATTTGTTCGGGGCTCATGTAAAGCGGCGTTCCCATCGTCACGCCAATTTGCGTGAGTGTCTTGCTGTTGGCTGTGAGCACGCGGGCCAGGCCAAAATCGGCGACTTTCACGGTCCCCGAAGGGCTGAACAGTATGTTGGCAGGCTTGATGTCGCGGTGTACGATCCCTACTTCGGCCGCCTTGCAGAGGGCCGACACCACCTGGCGCAAGATATCAAGCACCATCCCTTGGTCGAGGACCCCTTGCCGCTCGAGGATCTGATCGAGACTTTTACCGGCGACGAATTCTTGCGCGATGAAATGCACGCCATCGGCGTGGCCGACTTCGTAAATCTGCACGATGTTGGGATGCACGAGCGAAGCGGCGGCGCGGGCCTCTTGATGGAAGCGCTCAACGTAGCTCGGATCGTGCGCCAGTCGCGGGTGCAAGACTTTGAGCGCGACTTGCCGGCCGAGCGATTTCTGCTCGGCGAGATAGACGTCGGCCATGCCCCCTGACCCGATGCGCCGCAAAATCGCATAGCCGCCGACGTCGCGACCGGTCAGATTTTCGCTCGCAGGTAATACTTCGCTCATCGCGTTACTTGGCTCGTGGCGTTATTTTGCCATCAAGTTTGTCTGGGGAGCGTAACGCCCTTGAGCACGCGCTCGATGGCTTCGGATTTGTTGAGCACGTAGTAATGAATCCCCGGCGCGTCGGCGGCGACCAGTTCAGCCGTCTGCCGCATGGCGAATTCCACGCCGACTTCAAATTGCCCCTCGGAACCATCGTCGTGCTTTGAGAGCGCGGCGAGAAAGGGGGCCGGCAATTTCGCGCCACAGAGTGAAGTGATCCGCCGAATCTGTGCCCCATTGGTAACGGGCAACAAACCGGGCACGATGGGGACTTTAATTCCCAGCGCGTCACACTTGTCACGGAAGGCAAAGAAGTCGGCATTCTCGTAAAACAATTGGGTGATCACCACGTCGGCCCCCGCGTCGACCTTGCGCATCAGGTTGGCAAGATCGTCTTCGGGACTCGCCGCTTCGATATGGGTCTCGGGGTAACCGGCGACGGCGATTCCCAAGTCGGCAAATTCCGCACGAATAAATTCGACAAGTTGATTGGCGTAGGAAAATCCCCCCTCGATGGCGCGAAATTCGGTTTCCCCCTTGGGAGGGTCGCCGCGAAGGGCCACGATATTGTTCACGCCCAAGTTCAATGCGCGATTGATGTAGGATCGCAATTGATCGACGGTGCTGCCAACGCAAGTGAGATGCGTGGCCACGGGGAGATCGTATTTCTTGCGCACCGAAGAAATCACTTCCAAGGTGCGGTCTTGCGTCGAGCCCCCCGCTCCGTAGGTGCAGGTCATGTAGCTGGGATGGAATTGGGCAAGTCGATCGAGATGGAAGTCGAGCCCTTGAACCCCCGCCTCCGTTTTGGGAGGGAAAAGTTCGAAGGAAAGGCCAAACTTATCGGGGCCGTAGGCCTGGGCAATCGTCGTCAACGGTTTATCTCTCCAAATGCGGTGCTCTGGCCAAATGCGGTGTTCTTGCCAAGGGCGAGGGTGAACCGGTTGATACTGTAATCCTTTGAATCCGAGTTCCGCAATGAAAGCCGCGTTCGCGGGCCGGCTCGCTCAGGCCGCTAAGGTTTTACTGTCTCTCCCAGTCAAACATTCCGCTGCAACTCATTGTGCGGAAGAAAGTGCCCCTACTGGCAATTCCGTTACGGATAATATAGGCTAATTGCGATAGCGGCGGCATCCGATAAAAAATCATTCTTTGCCCTTCCACCCCTCGCGAGCAACCGTCGTACGCCCATCGGTTTCTTTGCCAGCAGCATGCGGCTCCCCACGGGCCCGACGCCACCACGAATTTCCATCGCTCCGCTGAACCG
>JBGTEU010000065.1:0-4451 GCA_041747595.1 Bythopirellula sp. | reverse complement strand
CTAGTTGGTAATACCTAGCCATCTTCTCCCCGCAAATGGGGAGAAGAGCGGTTGGTTGTCAGGATATTTCGTCCTTCACATCACTTTTCAAATAAGGAAAATTCCCATGTTCAATAACAAACTTCGCCAACATCTTACTCTGCTGTCAGTAGCCATGTTCGTCGCCTGTGCAACACAGCAAATATCTCACGCCGCCATCATCAGTACCCCCGGCCTGATTGGCGTGCGATTCTGGGAAGCGACGGGACCGGTCGTTCCGTTCACGTTCGCGTTCAACAGTCCGCAGATGACGACGCAACTCGGCGTCGGCGTACTCGGACCCAACAACAATGATTTCTCGCAGTTGCCGACTGAGAATTACGACGTCTTTTATTCCGACGCCAACGGCAATTTCAACGTCAACGGCAACTACGTGACCGTCGAGGCCGTCTATCCGAACCCGGCTGGCGGGGGTGGCCTCAATCTGGGTGCCGTCGATCTTGTTTTCGCTTCGAGCACGCTACGAGCTGACGTGTTGGCTAGTTTTGTCGGCTTGGGACCTAATTTTCTGCCAGGCTCCGTGGTTAACGCCGTTGATGCCGACACGCCCATTCCTTCCACTTTTACGACGATGGGTAGCACCGTCAATCCGCCGGTCGCCCACTTGCGCGTGACCGTCACGTGGTCGCATCTCGTGCCGGAGCCGACAACGTCCGTTCTTGCCGGCCTCACGGCCTTGGCGACCCTCTTAGTGCGACGAAATCGCTAGATCGAATCCTTTCTCTAATTTCACTTAACGTTAAAAGTTCAAAAGGAGCTGACTCATGACACAAAAACTCTCAATTCGACACATCGTGGCTTTCATCCTCGCCGTTTCTGTGTGTGCGATCTCGACGAGCGCGTTCGCACAAGGCGTCGCCGGCAGCCCGTTCACCAACCACGTCGTTCAGCCTGGCCCCCAGGTCGTCATTGGCAACCCGGTCCCCATGCCAATCGACTTGGATCCGAACGGCGGCCCTTGGCATAAGAACATCGGCGATCCGCAGTTCCTTACGCTGGGACCGGCAACCATCGATTTGTTCGAAACCATGCAGAACGTCGGCACCGAGGCTTGGGGCGACTGGCATGAGCACCTTTTGCCGGCGCCAACGGGATTGCCGGCCCACACCTGGGCGGGTGTCATCAGCCTTTCCATAAACGGAAACCCAATTGGATTTTCGTCGAATATCTCAGGCAGCGGACTGACGCTCGATCTCTTCAACTTTAGTCAACCGGTCCTACCCGGGGATATCTTTACCATCCACAAGCAAATCAACACGATAGGCAGCGGGGGAGTCCCCGGCGGGTTTATCAGACTCGAGCAGTATCCGACGCCCTATTTTGTTCCCGAGCCGTCGTCGGTGGCAATGCTTCTTGCCGGTCTGTTGATAAGCGTTGCGCGTCGGCGCGAGATGAGATAAGGAAGTGCGGGGCAAATCAATTCCAGCGCGAATCAATTCCAACCGTCACTTTTTACGCCACATTTAAGCTTCTCCGCATCCGTCAATTTGTCGGTGGGCGATGTGAATCGGTACTTAATCGCCAAACGGGTTAGCAATGCGGCCTTACCCGCTCCGAGTAATTCCATGGCCTTCGTTTTGTAATTGTCGGCCGTCGATCTGCTGATTCCAAGGATGGCTCCGATTTCGGCCGTGGTACAGCCTAGTGAAACCAAACGAACCACCTCAATTTGCCGAAGTGAAAGGCGAGGCTTTACGATTGGGAACTCGGGATTGCTAGGAATCTGCCTTCGACTCGTTGGCAAAGCGTGCAACGAGTAGCTTTCGCGAGAACCTGCCCTGATTGCGGTTCGGGATCTCCGCGACTCAGCATCTTTGGCCAATTTCTGCACCGACTCCGCCAGTTCGTGGCATTCGGGCAGACTTTGCCGAAGTCTTGTCAGGTGCTGACGCAACTCATTAATCGACTTTTGTATGTCGATTTTCTCAGGCCGATCCAGTTGGATAGTTGAAGTGATCATAGATTCGGTCTCCCAGAGTTAGTCGATTCGGCAAATTTAGTCACCGACGCCGTAGAACCGTTCTACGATATCTTCCGCTTCTTCATAACTAATTGTACTCGGCTGGAAGATTTTCCATATGGTTTCGCGAGTGGAAGTCATACAACCTATGAGGCAATTATAGATATCTTTGCGCCGATGCTCGCAAGATTCGACGCCGGCCAAATCGTTATAAATGTCCACCGCATACCACCATGCGGCAATCTGCTGAGCAGGTTTGTCATTGCAGCGGAATCCATACTCCCACTCATCAAAAGAGAGAGGATTATGTTCGACAAAAGCAGCTTGAATTTGGCGAATGTAGATCCGCACACTCTCGTTGAACGGCGGATGCTTTGCGTGATCTGGTTTATTGGGCAGCAGCCACACGTCACCATCAACGCCATCAACTCTCGATAAAACGGCTCCTGAGGCGAGCTCGCAGGCGGGAATATTGACAACCCTCCCGCCATCCACGTCGAAGAATTGAACCTTTTTCATTGCAATCGAGCCCACAGTGAAACAAGGGACATGTGTGATTGCCAGAATTCTAAACTCTATCCGTGCCCTTTACCACAACAGATCTGAGGGCAAATGCCCCCGCGAGAGGCTGGCACGTTAGGTCAACGGTGAGACGAAGAACATAATTTGGCATAACTGGGTAGTTAAGTAAAAACCCTGGAGGCTCAACATTCAACCGGCGGTTGATGTCAGCCTTAGCAAACAGCCTGATCCAAAACCAATACCGTCGTTCTGCCTTGGAATTAACAGAATGTCATGTCGGACCTGTCGCTTGGCATGGACTTTCAAACATGCACTCAGCGCATGTTCGTTGTCTTCGACCCAATTTGACGGTGGATGTCGTCAGAAAAGATGCCTACGCAGTCCCGTGGACACTTCTTTGAAAGAACAAGAGACGACCTTTCGCAAGCTCTATGACTTGCAACAAGAGAACAACGACGCACGGGAATCGCTGGATCACATGAAGGAACCGTTGTTTCAATACGCCCGGCAGGACTCGAACCTGCGACCCGCAGATTAGAAATCTGCTGCTCTATCCAACTGAGCTACGGGCGCGTGAGCTTCCAGTTTAGCGTATCCCCGGACTTCGGGGAGGAGCGTTTGTGGTCTAGATCTTTGTCTCAATCGTCATATTTCCCCGCTCATTGGCGATTCTTAGCCCCTGTTATCGCTGGCACGGTGTAGGCTCAGCTCCGCTCGTTGATTACCATGAAAGGGGCGGAGTCGAGGCACCCACTTACCACTTGTCGCAATTTGTCCTGCCGCAGCATGCCCGAACTCCAGCCACCGTCCGAACCCGCTAAAACTGCGCTGTCGGTGCTGTTTTACCATCGCCACCAACGGGTGTTCGCCACGCCGCTCGACACTCGGCTGGAAATCGGTCGGCAACGCTCCGGCGAACCGGCTCCCCGGCGGCGGATCGATCGCACCGATTACGCCCGCATCGTGCTCGCCCCGTACGACGACGTCGACATCTCGCGGTCGCATATTTCTCTGCTTGCGCTGAGCGAAAACGAAATCGAAGTCAAGAATCTCAGCAAGACCCAGCCGGTGCGACTGTCGCGAGAAACGATACTGGCCCCTGGCGAGAAAACGATCACCAGCCCGCCGCTGCTCGCGCAGTTCAGTTCCTACGCCGTGCGAGTCGAGCCACCGCTGGAAGAAGATCTCGACCTGCAGCCGCTCCCCGAAGCGACTGCCCGGCCAGGAACCAGAGTGTTCGAACAAGGCCTGGGGCGGCTCAACATCGATACGATGGACGAACGGCTGCTGCTCAAGTGGCTCGAAACAGTGCTCGGGGTTTTCCAAGCCGCGGCCAACTCGCGCGACTTTCCCGTGCTTGCCGCCAAGGCGCTCGTGAAAATCGTGGGGCTCGATGCCGCGGCGATGATCGAGGCCGACGCCGATGGCCGCTGGAACGTCGCGGCGCTTCACTCGGTGATCGAAGGGCAGAATGAAGACACCTGGATGCCGAGTCAGACGCTGCTCAGCCGCGTGCTGCAAGAGCGGCGAACTTTTCGCCACGTGCCGGCCAATGCCCCCGACACGGCCCACAGTCTGCAAAACGTCATCGCGCTGGTGGCCGCGCCTATTCTCGATGGGGATGGCAATGTGCTCGGCGTGCTTTACGGAGACCGCCGCGGGGGTGGTTCGGTTAATGAGATTCCCGAAATCAGCCCGTTCGAGGCCAAGCTTGTGGAAGTCTTGGCGAGCGGCATCGCCGCGGGTCTCGCGCGGGTCAAGGAAGAACAGGCCGCAATGGCCGCACGCGTGCAGTTCGAGCAGTTCTTCACGCCGCAGCTTGCCCTGCAGTTGGAGAAAGACCCGCAACTGCTGCAAGGCCGCGACGCGAACATCACGGTGCTGTTTGCCGACATTCGCGGTTTCAGCCGGATCAGCGAGCAACTCGGCC
>JBGTEU010000064.1:0-10224 GCA_041747595.1 Bythopirellula sp. | reverse complement strand
ATCACTCTGTAAAACAAGCTGGCCCATTCGGGCTCGGCCGGGAGCGTGAACGCTTGGGCATCTAACGGTGCGGCAAGCAGCAAGGAGCCACCCACGAGATGCAAGAATGCCAACACGCGCTCGCTGGCAAAAAATCGGTCGGCGACCATGCCCAAAAAGAACGGTGCCACAATCGCCGCGAGGGGGCCAATCGTGTAAGCAGCCCCGGTGACCCCCGTCATGCCCTGTGCCGTAATGAAGCCGGTCATCGAGACGTACCAAGCTCCCCAGATAAAGAACTGGAGAAACATCATCACGCCGAGTCGGGTGGGGACACTCATGGATTTGCCTTGAACAGGGGGATTAGGAGGACATTAACCTATTTAATAGTGCGACCGCATGGCCGATTTCTTTTTCTTGACGGGAGGGCTCCTGAGGAATCTCGCGTTCGATGGTAAGCGGGCCGTTATAGCCAATCTCGGCGAGCGTTGCTAAAAACGCCGCGAAGTCCACGTCGCCGTCCCCCAACGGCATTTCGACACCCCAGGTCTTGCCGGGTTGGTCCGACCATTGGGCATCTTTGCAATGAACGCTCCGCACATGGGGACCTAACCGCTTTAGGGCCGGTATCGGTTCGCCACAGCCGTAGAGAATCATGTTCGCCGGATCGAAGTTGACGAACAAGTTCTGTCGGTCGACGTCTTCCAAAAACTCTTCCAGCAACTCGGCTGTTTCTTGGCCCGTTTCCAGGTGGACCGCTTGGTTCTTTGCAGCGCAATAATCGCAAACGTCGCGGGTGACGGCACGCAAATCGGCATAGTCGGCGGAGCTCGTGTCGTGGGGAACGCACCCCAAATGGAGGCCAACCGCTTTCACGCCCATTAAGTCGGCGAAGTCGGCGATTGTCTTGAGCTCCGCAACGCGCTGCCCGCGTGTTCCGGGGGGGACCAAGCCCACGGTTCTCTCCACGGTGGGGATATCGGCGTAACTCTCTCCCTCGAAGCCAGCGAAAATGCATGTGGCTTGAACGTTAAGCTCGCGAAGTTGCTCGGCCATCTGCGCGGCCACGTCCGGGGTGCGCCGGCTGGCAGTCGGGGCGTGCAGGTGAATTGTCGGTATGTCGAGCTTCGCAAGCACGGAAAAATTGACCCCCAGGCCAGCGTCGAGGCTGGTAAAGACACCCAAAGGCCAGCGCGTCATGCGTGTGCTCCGTGATAGAGAAGTTGTGCGAGTGAGCAGCATTTTAGGCGAAGCGACAAGCGCCTTCCATGCGTTCGTTTCCACCAATTTCGCGATTGATTGCGCATACGCAAGGGCCCCGTGCGCCAATTTATAGAGATTTCGCTTCTCTTTGCCATGTTCGATCCCTGTCTTCAAGCCATCTACCACTGGTATTTATCGCAAGTTGCAGGGATAGTGGAGATAGCGAGAATTGTACTCGCCCCTATGGACCTCAATAGGGGCGGCTGCTGAACCAAGTCGTCCACCTGTGACACGGGAACATAACATGGCGATGAGAACCCAAGAAAATATGCCTACCACTCCTTCCTTTCATGCCGAGCAGCATCCCGAGAAGATTTCCTGCAATGTCTTTCGCAACGCGCGGGACGCCAGCCAATACGTGGCACACCAAATTGCCGATTTGATTCGCCAGCGGAGCGATGCCGGCAAAATGTGCGTGCTTGGCCTCGCCACGGGCAGCACCCCCACCTCGCTCTACGAAGAACTCGTGCGGCTGCATCGGGAAGAGGGTTTGAGCTTTCACAACGTCGTGACTTTTAACCTCGATGAATATTTTCCCATGCAGCCTGAAGCGCTGCAGAGCTACGTGCGATTCATGCGCGAGCATCTGTTCGATCACGTCGATATTCTGCCAGAAAACGTTCACATCCCCGACGGCACGATTGCCGACGACAAGGTCGGCGAGTACTGCCGCAATTACGAACAAGCCATTGTCGACGTCGGCGGAATCGACATTCAGGTCCTCGGCGTGGGACGCACGGGGCATATCGGTTTCAATGAACCGGGTTCAGGGCGTGAGAGCCGCACGCGTTTGATCACGCTCGACAAAGTGACGCGGCGCGACGCGGCGAGCGATTTCTTTGGCGAAGAGCACGTCCCCCGGCGTGCCATCACCATGGGGGTCGGCACGATCCTCGGGGCCCGGCAGATTTATCTCTTGGCCTTCGGCGAAGGGAAAGCTTCGATCATCGCCCAGGCCATCGAAGGGGAAGTCTCCAAGTCCATCGCCGCCAGCTTTTTGCAGGAACACGAGAATGCCAAAATCGTCATGGACGAGGCCGCCGCGGAGCAGCTCACCCGCTATCGCTGCCCCTGGATTTTGGGAGATTTCGAGTGGAATGAAGTCGCCACCCGCAAGGCGGTAATCTGGCTCGCGCAGTGTTTGAAAAAACCGATCCTCAAGCTCACGGCCGAGGATTATAACGAAGAGGGCATGCAAGATTTGCTGGCCCAACACGGGTCGGCCTACGACATCAACCTTAACGTGTTTCGGTATCTGCAAGCGACAATCACCGGCTGGCCCGGCGGTAAACCCGCCCACGCCCGGCTGCCTGGCGATCGCCCGCAGCGTCACGATGATATTTTTCCGAAGCGAATTTTGATTTTTTCGCCTCACCCGGACGACGACGTGATCTCGATGGGGGGGACGTTCAACCGTCTGGTCGATCAAGGCCACGAGGTACACGTCGCCTATCAAACGTCCGGCAATATCGCCGTGTTTGACGACGACGTGATTTGTTTCACCGATTTTATCGAAGAGTTCAATAAGGCCTTTGGAATTCCCTGCGACCAGACCGATGCGATCCTCGCGGAAATCCAGCAATCGCTCAAACATAAAACTCCCGGCCAAGTGGATAGTGCCCCCGTGCAAGCGATCAAGTCGATGATTCGCCGCGGCGAGGCCAAAGCAGGTGCGCGAGTCTTCGGCGTTCCCTCCGAGCAACTTCATTTTCTTGAGATGCCTTTTTACGAAACTGGACGGGTTAGAAAGAAACCGCTCGGCGAACAGGATATTTCCATCACGGTCGATCTCCTGCAAAAACTGCAGCCGCATCAGATTTATGCGGCGGGTGATCTTTCCGACCCCCACGGTACGCACCGTACCTGCTTGAGCGCCGTGCTACAGGCCTGCAAACGAATCGAAAACGATCCCTGGTACTCGGTTTGCGAAGTGTGGCTCTATCGTGGTGCTTGGCAAGAATGGAATCCCCATCAAATTGAAATGGCCGTCCCGTTGAGCCCGCAAGAGCTATTGCGTAAGCGTAACGCGATTTTTAAGCACGAGTCGCAAAAGGATCGCGCCTTGTTCCCCGGCCCCGATCCCCGCGAGTTTTGGCAACGCGCCGAGGACCGCAACCGCGCGACCGCACGGGTCTTTGACCAACTGGGATTGGCTGAGTACGAAGCAATCGAGGGCTTTGTCCGCTGGAACGAAGAATCCTTCGGCATGTTGTAACTGCGCAGCCGGATCGCAACGCGATCCGGGAAAGATTGAGAATTAACCCAGCTTTCGATAGCGCTCAAGCTGCGCATTTTTTTCCGCGTCATTCCATCCCAACTCGCCAGCCATCCAATCGGCGACTTGCTCCGCGATTGCCAGATGGTCGCGATGATAGTATCGCCAACTCGTGCGGCGAATCACCACGTCGTCGAGATGAATGGCCCACTCGGCCTGACAGACCCGATTGACGGTTTCTTGGCTCACGGATGGCGGCAGTATGCCGCTAATCATTCTTTCGTCGCCGCGCTCAACAAGCGGAAGGACAGCGGTGCTGCAAGGATCGACTTTGAACTCAAAGTGGCGGACGATCTGGTCGACGGTTTCCTCGGCCATCAGGCGATAAGTGGTGAGTTTGCCGCCCGTCACGTCCCACCAGCCGGGATTGCTCATTACGATGTTGTGACGCCGCGAAATATCCGAGGGGTTACCATGCGGATCGGCCACCAATGGCCGCAAGCCGGACCAGGTGCTGATAACGTCATCTTCCGTCAGTCGCACAGCGGGAAATGTTTCGTTCACAACTTCCAGCACGGTGGCCACGTCGACCGGGTCACAGGTTGGGTTCGACAGATCGCCGTCGTAGTCGGTGTCGGTCGTGCCGAGGATAACCCGATCGCCCCAGGGAATCGCAAACAGCACACGATTTCCCTGGGTCATCACCACGGCTTCCGGCACCGGCAGGCGCTCGCGCATCACAACGAGGTGAACTCCTTTGGTGAGCCGAAGTTTCGTTTTGGAATGAGGAAGTTTATCGGACCAAGGGCCTGCTGCATTCACAATTGCACGGGCACGAACTTGAAATTCTTCGCCCGTGAGTTGATCGTGAAGCTGGCACTGCCAAACCCCTTCGGTTTGCGTGGCGTCAATAAAGCGGACGTAATTGGCGAACCTCGCGTCATGGTCCTCGGCAGAACGCAAAGTGTCGATCACCAGCCGGGCGTCGTTGGTGAGCGCATCGAAATATCGCACGGCCCCCGTGAGTGCTTTCGTCGAGATTCCCGGTAAAAGGGCGGTCGTCGCGGCCACTCCCAACGAGCTCGAGCGTCCAAAGTTTTTGAGTCCGCACAACAAGTCGTATAGCTTCACACCGAGAGAGAGTTTCCAGTACGACCACGGTGTCCCTTTGCGGGTTGGAAAAATAAACGGTAACGGTTGGGCGAGGTGCGGCGCGATTCGGCCAAGGACCGTTTTCTCTTTGCTCGCTTCGCGGACGAGTGCTATTCGTCCCTGCGCCAGGTAGCGGATGCCGCCGTGGAGCAGACGGCTCGAACGGCTGCTCGTTCCCGAGGCAAAATCGGCCTGTTCGACCAAGCCAATCCGCAGGCCGCGTAGCGCGGCATCGCGCGCGACACCGGCACCCACGATTCCGCCCCCGATGACGAGCAGATCCAAGGTTTCATGCTGAAGCGACGCCAGTGCCTGAGCGCGCGTGGGTCTCGGCCGTGCGTCGGAGATTGTCATGGGCTACCTCGCCAAAATTTCTTGCGCGATCCGTTAGCATGATTGTAGCCAATTGGTTACGTTAGTGGTTCGGCAATAAGCTCTTTTCGCCATGACCTCGTCTGATGAGTGCTCTCGCATGCCATATTTACTTGCCCTCGATCAGGGAACGACTTCTTCGCGAGCTATCGTTTTCGACGAACATGGCTCGGTTCTCGCGATTCGCCAACGTGAATTCCAACAATATTATCCGCAACCTGGCTGGGTCGAGCACGATCCCGAAGAAATCTGGTCCACCCAACTCGGCGTGGCCATCGAAGCCCTCGCCGCGCTGAAAATCAAACCCGCCGACGTCGCCGCGATCGGCATCACCAACCAACGCGAGACGGTTGTCTTGTGGGATCGCTCGACCGGCGATCCCCTGCATCGAGCGATTGTTTGGCAAGACCGCCGTACTTCGGCCGTGTGCGACCAGCTCCGCGCGGCCGGTCACGAACCGACCGTGCGTGCCAAGACGGGATTGCTTCTCGATCCGTACTTTACAGGCACGAAGTTGGCTTGGCTGTTGGATCATCTTCCTGGGGCTCGCGAGGCGGCCGAGGCGGGAAAGTTGGCCTGCGGAACCATTGACTCGTGGCTTGCCTGGAATTTACTTGGCGGCCAGCGACACATTACCGATGCCTCGAACGCTTCGCGGACCTTGTTGATGAACATCCACGACGGCGATTGGGACGAGGAGCTGCTCGAAATATTTCGCGTGCCGCGCGAGGTACTGCCCGAGATTTGTTCGAGCAGCGAAGTTTATGGCGAAGTGGCGGCGAACCTGCCGCTCGCGGGAATTAAGCTGGCCGGCATCGCCGGGGATCAGCAGTCGGCCCTGTTTGGACAGACGTGCTTTGAAGCCGGCTGGGCTAAGAACACCTACGGCACGGGCTGCTTCATGCTGATGAACACGGGGACCAAACCGGTGAGTTCGCAACACAAATTGCTCACCACGGTGGCTTGGCGACTGGGGGACGTGACCGAATACGCCCTGGAAGGTTCGGTGTTCATCGGCGGGGCGGTTGTGGGTTGGCTCCGCGATGGGTTGGGCATTATCAAATCTTCCGGTGACGTGGAATCGCTTGCCAACTCGGTCCCCGACAGTGGCGGAGTTTCCTTTGTACCGGCGTTCGCGGGCTTGGGTGCCCCCGATTGGGATCCCTACGCTCGCGGCACGATCATCGGAATTACCGGTGGTACGACTGCCGGTCACATTGCTCGTGCAGCGCTGGAGGGAATTGCCTTGCAGGTGGCTGATCTTTTGAATGGCATGAAAAACGACGCCGGTCACGAAATTGCCGAACTGCGCGTCGACGGCGGGGCGAGCGTGAATGACACGCTGCTGCAGATTCAATCCGACTTGGTGCAAATTCCCGTCGTTCGGCCCAAGGTAACGGAGACGACGGCGCTGGGAGCCGCCTATCTGGCGGGAATTGCCGTTGGCGTTTGGCCTTCTCGTGAAGCCATCGCGCCCCACTGGGCCGTTGATCGCCGCTTCGAGCCGCAGATCTCCTCCGACGAAGCCGCCGCGCGCCGCGCAACCTGGCGTCGAGCCGTGGAGCGCGCGAAGGGTTGGGCACAATAGTTGTCATTCCGAAAGGAGTTTCACGACTTGAGGAATCTGGGTTCCTGCTTCACACGTTTACTTCGCTTGAAAGCCCTGCAAACCGGATCCCCCTGTAGGCGAACCTCCCTCGGGACTATTCTGTTAACAACGATTTGACTTCTAGTTCGGTATACAAATCACGGAGAAGACTTTATGTCGCCGCTTGTCGGAGAGTTTCTCGGAACCATGCTGCTGATCCTATTGGGTAACGGCGTGGTTGCGAATGTTGTGCTCAGCCAAACCAAGGGCCACGGCGGCGGTTGGATTGTCATCACGTTTGGTTGGGGGATGGCCGTGTTCGTCGCCGTTTGGTGCGTGGCGACGGCAAGCGGTGCGCACATCAATCCCGCCGTGACGATTGCCTTAGCCGCGGCCGGCAAATTCGAGGGGCCGGTTACTGGTTATCTCATCTCCCAAATGGCGGGCGCGATGCTGGGGCAAACCCTGGTCTATTTTACGTATATCAACCACTACGCCGTCAGCAGCGATCCCGACGCAAAGCTCGCAACCTTCTGCACGGGTCCCGCCATCCGCAACACGCCTGCCAATTTATTTAGCGAAATGATCGGCACGTTTGTGTTGGTCTTCGCCGTGCTGATGGCCGAGACGCCTTCCTTCGGCGAAGAGAAGACCATCGTTGGTCTTGGCTCGCTGGGCGCACTTCCCGTGGGAATGCTGGTGCTGGCCATCGGCCTCTCGCTCGGTGGCACCACGGGATATGCGATCAATCCGGCGCGCGATCTGGGGCCGCGAATCATGCACGCCATACTACCCATTCCCGGAAAGCGCGACAGCGATTGGTCCTATGCCTGGATTCCCGTGGTGGGGCCGGTCGTCGGCGGTTTGATCGCGGTAGGCGTTGTTAAGCTCTTTAATCCGTAGCACCTATTTTAGGTGGATCAGCCGCCTGACAATTAGCCGCCGACATTCCGATCGCAGTATTTCGTTTGTTGAAATTCGCCACTTTTAACGTTTCGGCAACTACGCAGATCGCCCAAATATTCTAAGTCACTGGGCTGGTTTCAAATCTGTGCCGAAACTAAGTTAAAGGTTGGTTTCCCTCTGTCGCACTTGTGCGCGAGCCTCTCTCTCTTGCGAAAACTTGATTCGCCCATGCGGGATTATGTCCTGATCTATATCAACGGTGTGCGGCAGGAAATTCGCGGCGATCTGGCGAGGTTGTCGCTCTCCGACTTTCTCCGCCGCCGGCTCGGCCTGATCGGCACGAAAATCGTTTGCAGCGAAGGAGATTGCGGGGCCTGCACCGTGCTCGTTGGCCGGCCCAGCGAAGAGGGCTTACGTTATCTGTCGGTCGATGCTTGCATTCAGTTTCTCTTCCAGCTCGATTGCACTCACATCGTTACGATTGAAGGTTTGACGAAAGCAGGAGGGCTCAGCGGCATTCAACAAGCGATGATCGATTGCCACGGCTCGCAATGCGGTTTTTGCACACCGGGTTTTGTGATGACGATGACGGGAATGAACGAGAACGACTGCGCAGCCCAGACGGATAATTTGAAATACGGACTGACGGGCAATTTGTGTCGATGCACGGGTTACGTGTCGATTATCGAGGCTGGCCTGGCCGCGGGGAACGCCGAACAGCACCGCCTTTCGGAAAATTTCCCCCCTGCCCCTTTGCTGGCCGATTTCGAAACTCACGCCGATGAAGATATTCTCGTCGCGGACAAATCTGGCCAGTCGGCCTTTTGCCCATGCACTTTGGCTAGTGCGCTGAAATATCTGAACGAGAACCCGCAGGCGATGATCGTGTCGGGCGCCACCGACCTGGGCGTGCGGGTGAACAAAGGCTTGCAACTCCCCGAGCAGCTGCTCGACCTGAATCGGCTTGAGGAGCTCACTCATACCGAAGTCACCGAGGGGCGGCTTGAGATTGGTGCCCGCGCGTCGTGGACCTCGGTCGAGGCGGCCTACCGAGATTTGGTTCCCGAGTTTCATCGCGTGCTCAACGTGTTTGGCTCACCGCAGATTCGCAACGTCGGCACGATCGGTGGCAATTTAATCAACGCCTCGCCGATTGCCGATTCCTTGCCGTTTTTGCACGTGATGGATGCCGAGTTGGAACTGTCCTCGCAAGCGGGCACGCGGACCGTGAATATCAACAACTTTTACCAAGGGTACAAGAAATTCGATCTTCGCCCCGGCGAACTCCTCGCTAAGATCACCGTCCCGCTCCCCGACTCAGCCGATCTATTGGGGCTGTACAAAGTCTCGCGGCGACGCGATTTGGATATTTCTTCGTTTACGGCGGCGATCAGGTTGCGACTCGATGGCAACACGATTACACAGGCGGCTATTGCCTTCGGGGCGGTGGGGCCCATTGTCTTGCGGGCCCGTGAAACCGAACAATTTCTGATGGGGCGGGAGTTTAGCGAAGTCACGATGCGCGAAGCCGGCGAACGGGCCGTCGCCGAGGTGACGCCGATTAGCGACGTTCGCGGTTCGGCGGACTATCGTTGGCAGCTCACGCGAAATGTGTTGGTGAAATTTTTCTGGGAAAACCAACCCGACGCCGCGTTCGTTTAAGACAACCACGAAGGGCCAATCATGACAACTACCGTGGGAAGATCATTGCCCCATGATGCGGCTCCCGGCCACGTGACCGGCCAGGCGTTGTTCATCGACGACTTTCGCGCCGTCGCCGGGGAGTTGCACGTTGGTTTCGTCGGCAGCCCCGTGGCGAGTGGCGAGATCACGAAGATCGACTACCAAGCGGCCCTGGAAATCCCCGGGGTCGTCGGGTGCTACACCGCCGCCGACGTCGGGGGGCACAATGTCTTCGGGCTAATTGTGGCCGACGATCCGTTTCTTGCCGAAGACGAAGTGCTGTACGTCGGTCAGCCCGTGGTGGTTGTCGCCGCGGAGACTCCCGAAGCCCTCGCGCTTGCGCGCCGTGTTGTGAAAATCGAGTGCCGAGAAAAGACGCCGATTCTCACCATCGAACACGCGATTCGCGAGAATCGCTATCTGGGACCGGTCCGACGGATCGCGCGCGGCAAGGTCGACGAGAATCTCACGGCGGCTCCGCACCGATTGCAAGGGACGTTCACCAGCGGCGGACAAGAACAGTTTTATCTCGAGTCCCAGGCGGCTATTGCTTATCCGGGCGAGCAAGGCCAATTGATCGTGCATTCGTCGACGCAGAATCCCACGGAGATCCAGGCGGTCGTGGCCGAGGTGCTCGGTTTGGGCCAGCACCAAGTCGTTTGCATTTGCAAGCGAATGGGCGGTGCCTTTGGCGGCAAGGAATCGCAAGCGTCGATCCCGGCCATCATGGCGGCACTCGTCGCACAAAAGACCGGTCGCTCGGCCCGCGTGATTTACAACAAAGACGACGACATGTGCGTCACCGGCAAGCGGCACGAAGTTTTTACTCGCTGGGAAGTCGGTTTCAATGACGCGGGTCAGGTGCTGGCCGTGCGGTATGAATTTTTCTCCAACGGCGGCGCCACCACTGATCTTTCTCCCTCGGTCATGGAACGCACCCTGCTCCACGCGGATAATTGCTATTACTTTCCCAACGCGGAATTCACCGGCAAGATTTGTTTCACCAACTTGCCCCCCAACACGGCCTTCCGCGGTTTCGGCGGGCCACAGGGAATGGTCGTCACGG
>JBGTEU010000063.1:0-2376 GCA_041747595.1 Bythopirellula sp. | reverse complement strand
CAATTTATCCCGGCTCGTCGCTGTCGACAAATCCCGACAAGAACGACGGTTACGTATTCACCGATGAGTTCGTCCATTGGGCCGAGGACTTCAAAGATCCAGATCAGCCGCTCTGGTATAGTCTCGATAACGAGCCGGGCCTTTGGGGCGAAGAACTGCCCGATGGTTGGCAATCGGGCGACGAACCCAGGCCCTGGGAGAACCCGCCGGTCCCCGCAGTCCCGCCGAGTGCGGGGGGTCGCACGCACCCAACCATCCACCCCTACGCCCCCACGTTCGCCGAAATGCGCGACAAGTCGATCGCCCATGCTAGCGCTATCAAGGATGTGAGCCCCAATACCCTGGTGTTCGGCGGCGTCGGCTACGGCTGGAACGAATTCACCACCATGCAAGATGCGCCGGATAGGGTTACGAATCCCTCTCACCCCGGCGGCGACCAATCCGGCGAGATGCACTACAACGAGTTCCTGCTCGATGAGATTCGCAAGGCCGACCCGCAGCGGTTCACCCCGGCGGAGCTTGCCGAAGGCAAAACCCTGATGGACGTTCTCGACCTTCATTGGTATCCCGAGGCCCGTAGCGGAACTAATCCGAACGGTGGAACTCGCATCACCGAAAACAATAATTCCGCGGCGGTCGTCGCGGCGCGCGTTCAAGCGCCACGTTCGTTATGGGACCCCACGTACACGGAAACCAGTTGGATCAGCCAGTGGGGCACCTGGCAAGGTAGCCCCGGCAACATGGGCCCGGTGCGCCTCCTGCCGCGAGTCCAGCGAGACATCGACGATTTCAAGCCCGGCACGAAGATCGCCATTACCGAGTACAACTACGGCGGAGGGAACCACATCTCTGGTGCCGTCGCCCAGGCCGACGTGCTGGGCATCTTCGGCCGCGAGGGCGTGTTCGCGGCCAGCTGGTGGGAACTCGACGGCGGCTCGAGCTTCGTCAACGCCGCGTTCAAGATGTATCTCGATTACGACGGCGCAGGGGGGCAATTCGGCGATCTTTCGGTGGGGGCAAATACCGACAACATTGCCAACTCAGCGATCTACGCGAGCGTTGATTCCAGCGATCCTTCACGGATGATACTGGTGGCGATCAATCGCACGAGCGCGCCACTCGATGCGGGACTGGCCGTGACGAGCGATTTTCAATTCGACCGTGCGGAGGTGTTTCAACTCACCAGTGCGAGCGCGAACCCCCAGCAAGTTGCCGATATTCTGATCGAGCAAGTGAATGCGTTTCACTACACCATGCCGGCCTACAGTGTGTCGACCCTCGTGCTGCACGCCGCATCGCTCGCCGGTGACTTTGATGGCGACGGTGACGTCGATGGCCGGGACTTTCTGATTTGGCAACGTAATCCGGCGGTGGGTGATTTGAGTGATTGGCAGGCGAACTATGGAACGGGCGCTCTGACCGCCGCGAGCAATGCCGTGCCGGAGCCGGCTACCTGGTTATTGTCTGTCAGTGGTGTATTGCTCTTGAGCAACAAGTATCGCGTTTGCACACGGCGAAATCACTGAATCTGTTCAGATATCTGGGTTGTTCGAGCCGCGATCTTTGGTAGACTGGCCACTGCCTGCTCTGCGGTTTTCGCTCTATGCCCGCGTCGCTAGAGGCTGACCACTCCTTTAATTCCTTGTTTGGCAATTTGCCGACGTTCGTGATTGTAGCCTGTCGTTAGGAAGCTGCGTTCATCTCTGCTGAACATACGGCCTGAGAGATCTATTCTCAGTGGTGAACGCATTTCTGGTCTGCGTGCAAGCAACCCTTCTTGCTTTGCGTGGGTCACCCTATCAAGGAGAACCACCGATGCTGTCCAAGAGATTTTGCTATTCCGTCGTTTCAATCTTGAGTCTGTTGACAATTCCGTCGGCGCAGGCCGTTGACCGCAACTGGAACAAGGCTTCTGGCGTGCACGTATTCAACACTGCAGCCAACTGGGATCCGAACGGCATACCCGTTGCCGCTGACAATCTTACCTTCGGGCTCAACGGCGATGTGGATATTTTTCTCGGCGCGCCGAGTGTGGGCAATAACATCTCGTTCACCGACGGCATCGTCGAATTCCTGAACGTGGGTGGTTCGACGCTCAACTCGGGCGGCTTGGTGACAATCGACGATGTGTTCGCGGCGGGTCTTGGCGATGGCGTGCGAGTCACCCTCAACAGCGCCAACTGGGACAACGTTGGTGATGCGATCGTCGCGGATGCGGGATACGGTTCCTTTACTGTTAACTCGGGTGGCAGCTTTCGCAGCGACGATCTATTTCTAGGCAACCAGGCAGGATCGGTCGGCGTGGTCAATGTCGAGGGCGTCGGCTCGCTGCTTCAGACCGATGGCCCCAATGCCGCGAACGGCTTCTTCATCGGC
>JBGTEU010000062.1:0-1624 GCA_041747595.1 Bythopirellula sp. | reverse complement strand
CTCGTAGCCCAAATTGGGGGCCAACCAGCGCTCAATTTCCGCGACGCTCATTCCCTTGCGGCGAGCGTAATCGACAACCTGCTCGCGAGAAATTCGGTCAACCGCAAAATAGCGGGCCTGAGGATGAGCGAAATAAAGGCCGCTGACGCTCGCGGCGGGATGCATCGCAAAGTGCTCGGTGAGCGTAATGCCGGTCTGCTGCTCGGCATCCAGCAGATTGAAAATCGTACGCTTTTCAGTGTGATCCGGTTGGGCCGGGTAACCGGGGGCGGGACGAATGCCCCGATATTTTTCTTCGATGAGGTCCGCCTTCGAGAGTTTTTCCGCATTGCCGAAGCCCCAGTCGCAACGGGCTTGCGCGTGCAGATATTCGGCAAAGGCCTCGGCCAAACGATCGGCAAGCGCCTTGACCATGATCGCATTGAAGTCGTCGTGATCCGCGTGATATTTCGCGGCGAGCTCGTCGCAACCCACGCCCGTAGTCACCGCGAAAGCCCCCAAATAATCCTGGCGGCCGCTTTCGCGCGGGGCGACAAAATCGGCGAGCGAATAAAACTTGTCTTGCCCTTTGCGCTCCCATTGCTGGCGCAAACCGTGAAAACGGCAGAGCTCTTTCGTGCGTTTCTCGTCGGTGAAGAGCACTATGTCGTCGCCTTCGCTCGCCGCGCTCCAGAAGCCGTAGACACCGCGAGCGGTCAGCGACTTGTCGCTGACAATCTGATCCAGCAATTCTTGCGCTTCCTCGAACAGCCGGCGAGCTTCCTCGCCCACATGCTGGTCTTCGAAAATGCGAGGATACTTTCCCTTGAGTTCCCACGTCTGGAAAAACGGCGACCAGTCGATGTATTCACGCAAAGTGGTGAGCGAGAAATCTTTCAACACTCGCGTGCCCGTGAACGATGGCGTGGCGATTTCCACCTTTGCCCAATCGCAAGTGAAGCGCTTCGCCTGAGCCTCAGCATACGGCAGCAGCGTGACCGCTTGCCGTTGATTGTAAGAGGCGACCAATTGTTTCTGCAGCTTGCGATTCTCTTCCTCGAACAAGGGCTTGTTGTCGGCGCTGATAAGTTTTTCCACAACGCCGACCGACCGCGAGGCGTCGAGCACGTGGGCGACGCAGTGTTCGTAATTGGGCGCGATTCTTACCGCGGTGTGCTTGGCACTGGTCGTGGCACCGCCGATCAACAGCGGTTTCTCACATCCCGTGCGGCGCATTTCCTTGGCAACGTGTACCATTTCGTCGAGGCTCGGGGTAATCAAACCCGAGAGACCGATGATGTCGACTTCTTCGGCGATCGCCGCCTCGAGAATTTTCTCGCAGGGGACCATCCCCCCCAGGTCGACCACTTCAAAGTTGTTGCAGCCCAACACCACGCCGACGATGTTCTTGCCGATGTCGTGTACGTCGCCCTTCACGGTGGCGAGCAAGATCTTCGCGCGAGCTTGCCCGACCGTCCCCGCGGCTAGTTTTTCCGCTTCCATGTAAGGCATCAAATAGGCCACCGCTTTTTTCATCACGCGGGCCGATTTCACCACCTGCGGCAAAAACATTTTGCCGGCGCCGAACAAATCGCCCACCACCTGCATGCCGTCCATCAGCGGTCCTTCGATGATCTGCAAGCAG